>CALBPH010000122.1 GCA_937899365.1 uncultured Leptolyngbya sp. | reverse complement strand
GAAAATGAAACCATGACGTGAAATGGTTTCAGATTTCAAAGCAGTGCTAATCAGCAACTAATCACGCGTCTGAAAGAAAAAAAACTCAATCTAGAAGGGCCCCCACGAGAACCCGAAGCCACTGACCGACCCATGGCCGGAAAACCCTTTGTACTCACAGGCACTCTACCGACTTTGAGCCGTCGTGAAGCTAAGGCAAAAATTGAAGAAAGCGGCGGTAAAGTGACTGGGTCAGTGAGTTCAAAAACAAGCTATGTTGTGGTCGGTATAGATGCCGGATCAAAGCTGACTAAGGCTGAAAAACTGGGTATTCAACGTTTAAGCGAGGAAGATTTGCTAGCGTTGTTGCAAAAAACGGCATCCCCCTAAGCTATGGTTTCCGGGTGTTTTCTGGCGGCGAATACAAGGTTATCTATGATACGAGTGTGCTTATCGGCTGTCAGTAAGGGCGTGCAGCGACTAACCCTAGGTCTGGGGACAGTCTTGGCGACAGCTCTACCTGGGCAGGCGGCGGATCGAAACAACTTTGAATTTGGCCCGGTGGAACGCTCCATTGAACTAACCGATTTGGAACAACTGGCGGCGGATGGCGTACTGAGTGATGATCTTGCCTACTATGCGCAGTTCTTACCGGATGAATACGATATTGACGAACTCAGACAGGCGCTCACCTGGCGTTTAGATCAAGACATCGACACGATTGATTTGGATGTGGTGCTGCTAGATCGATTCTTTTACACCAAACAGGGAGAGTACCTGCTCAATATTGCGGCTGACTTTATTCGCACCGAGGGACGTCGTAGCGATCTGCGGGCACTACGGGGAGCAATTTTGGTGGCGGTCTCCGATCCAGAGGAAGGTCTCACCCTGCTAAATGCGGTCCGTAAGTTTCCCTCTACAGAAATGCGGATTGAGCTAGACCGCGGTCTGGGACTACTGAGGGAAATTAACCGGGCCGTCTATGAAACAGAGGCCGCAATTGATTTATTGGAGCGTCTAGGGACATCAACTGCGGAGCTGTCCGAGCCAGAGCAGGCCCGGCTGCGTTCCCTGGCCTATCAGGCGCAGCAGCCGGGACGTTACCTGGTTGAACGGCAACCGCTACCGGGCAATGCCCCAATCCCAGCCGATGTCTATCTGCCCACGCTCCAGGGACAGCGCCAACGCAATCGTCCCACGGTGATTATTTCCCATGGGTTGGGTAACGATCGCACATCCTATGCATATCTAGGGCGACATTTGGCCTCCCATGGTTTTTTAGTGATCAATGTGGAACACCCCGGTAGTAACGCCGCTCAGATTAATGCGCTGCTGGTGGGTAAATCGCCAGATGTGGTGTCCAATGAAGAGTTTATTGATCGTCCTCAGCAAATTTCTGCGCTGCTTAACTATCTAGAGCGGGAGGCTACCCAGTACGGTAGCTTGATTAACTTTGCCCAGGTAGGAATGGTGGGACAGTCCTTTGGCGGCTATACGGCCCTGGCCTTAGCCGGTGCCAACATTGATTTTGAGGTACTGCGCAATGTGTGTCCGCCGAGCTCACTGTCTTTAAATGCCTCCCTGTTGCTGCAGTGTCAGGCTAGCCAGCTGGCTGAACCCACTGAGACAACCCTGTCGTTACAGGATGGTCGGGTGAGGGCTGCGATCGCAATCAACCCCATCACCAGCGTCTTGTTTGGAGAAGAGAGCCTGGGGAAAGTCAGCACCCCCACCATGATGGTTTCCAGCGGTGCCGACACCGTCGCCCCGGCTCTGCAAGAGCAGCTGGTCCCGTTTACCTGGCTCACCCAGCCCGAGCGCTATCTATTACTCATGCGCCAGGGCACCCACTTTTCCACCATCGCCGTCACAGAGACCGGTAGCGAAGCCTTTGATCTACCCTCAGAAATTATTGGCCCCGATCCAGAGCTAGCCCAGGCATACCTAGCCGCATCCAGCCTGGCATTTTTAACCACCCACTTGGTGGGGGAAACCACCTATCAAGCCCTGCTTAGCGCTGACGGCATCGCCCAACTCAACCAAGACCCTATAAAGCTCAGCCTGGTCCAAAGCCTCACAGGTCCCGCCTTAGCCGATCAGCTGGGGGGACCGCCCCGCTCAGCAGCCGATGACATTATTTCTCCCGACACCGCAGACACCCCCGAGACACCCGAGGTGCTACTAGACCCAGCCCAGCCTGTGTTTTCTACCCCATCCCCCCAGCAGCCCTGATAGGATAAAGCCTGCTACCTAGTCATTCCAACCGCCAACCGATGCCCGACGGTTTTTTAAACCTGCATAAACCCGCTGGCTGGACATCCCACGACTGTGTGGCCAAGCTGCGCCGTCTACTCAACACCAAAAAAATTGGCCATGCCGGGACCCTTGACCCCGCAGCATCCGTCGTTCTGCCCGTGGCGATAGGCCGTGCCACCCGCCTATTGCAGTATCTCCCTGGCGATAAAGCCTATCGGGCCGTTGTGCAACTGGGGACAACCACTAACACCGACGATTTAGATGGCACCCCCTTGACCCACACGCCGGCTGCCCATCTAACCCAGACCGACGTCACCCAGCATTTAGGACAGTTTCAAGGCACCATTCAGCAAATCCCCCCGCTCTACAGCGCAGTACACGTTGACGGTCGGCGGCTGTATGATCTGGCTCGCCAAGGTAATGCTGAAACGGTCGATATACCCAGTCGCCGCGTCATTATTCATCAGATTGATGTGGTGCATTGGCAACCGGGCGATGCGCCCCAGGTCACCCTAGATATCACCTGTGGAGCTGGCACCTACATTCGCTCTATTGCTCGGGATTTAGGTGCAATTTTGGAAGTGGGCGGCACCTTAGCCTCGCTTATCCGCACCCAAAGCAGCGGATTTAAATTAGACACCAGTATTTCTTTTGAAACATTATCTGAACAGCCACAAGAGTACGAGCTGACTGCACCGGCGGTGGCCATGCGCCATTTACCCAAAATACTGCTCTCCCCGGAAGCAGGGCGTCGTTGGTCTCTGGGTCAGCGTTTGCCCCATACCCCCACCATTGAATTAGAGCAGCCGCTGCGGGTTGTGACCGCAGCCTGCCCATTTCTAGGCATTGGCGTATTTAGAATCAAGGACGACCGACCACACCTGATACCCAAAATGGTGTTTGAGCCAGGATCTAGCCATGGTTTATAACCATCCATGGCCCAAACCTCAGTAATTGTCCGTAGTCGTTAAGTAGAACATGTAGATAACAAGGAAACCAAATTAGGATTAGATGTGTCTTTTGACTGTGCATCCCCGTGATTTTTACTAGCTATTTTTTGTCGTTCACTGGGTAAAGACACCAATGTCTAACTGGAGTTCTACCTCGGCGCTTAAGCACTTTCAGATGGGTGAGACGATTTTCTCTGAGGGAGACCCTGGAGATTCGGCCTATATCATTGAGTCAGGAAGTGTAGAGGTTGCCGTCAGCGTCGATGGTCAACCATTTCCTTTACGCATACTCACCAGTGGCGATGTCCTGGGTGAAATGGCCGTGATGGATACGGCGCCGCGCTCAGCATCGGCCAAAGCCCTAGAAGAAACCGTCTGTGTTGCCATTTCTAGTCGACAAATTTCGGAACGGGTCCAGGACGCAGATCCCGTGGTACAGCTCTTGGTAAATACGTTGCTCCATCGGATCCGGAGCACGCCTCAAATCGCCTCATCCACCAAGTCGAACATTGCCACCGGGCTTCAAGCCGAATCACCGTCAGAAGACAATGACAAGGTGCTAGATAAAATGCGCCTTGAGTCGGAGTTACAGGCAGCCCTCACCAATAATCAACTCCGCCCCCACTATCAGCCATTGGTCAACATTCAAACCCGACAAATTCTGGGTTTTGAAGCCTTAATCCGATGGTTTAGCCCCACTCGGGGCCATGTGTCACCGGGGGAATTTACCAGCATTGCCGAAGAAACGTCCTTAATCATCCCCATTGGCCAGCAGACAATCCAACAATCCTGCCGCGATTTAGTCCAGTTCCAGGCTCTCTGCCCCGACAGACCGCTCTTTATCAGCATTAATGTTGCGCCTCGGCAGCTAGCTGAAGATGATTTCTTGACCAATTTACAAACGGTCATTGACCAGAACCGGCTCAAACCGGCCCAAATTAAGCTTGAAGTCACTGAACGGGTCTTTATGGAAGATCCGGTGGCGCTAGAAACGTTGCAGCGCTGTCGTCAGGCCGGGTTCCACATTGCCCTAGATGATTTTGGCACCGGGTTCTCTAGCCTCAACTATCTAACTCGGTTTGAGGTAGACGGCTTTAAAATTGACCGGGCGTTTGTCCAGGAAATTATTACCAACCAGCGGACCCAGGTGCTTTTGGAAAGCATGTTGGCCATGGCCCATGGTCTCGGGATGCAAACGGTGGTAGAAGGCATTGAAACCCAAGAGCAACTAGACGTCCTACAGCGCTCTGGCTGTGACATCGGCCAAGGCTATTTGTTTGGGAAAGCACTGCCCTTTGCCGAGGTGCAGCAGTTACTTATCCAGGAAGCGGCTCATAATCCCATCAGAGTGTAACGATCTGCCTGCTCTATCAGCAGCGTTGCCGGACGTTCGGCGCTCTTGGGTGTCAGGGCCAGTAGTGACTGTGGCTGGCCGACATCACTGTAGAGCAGTTCGCCATTGCCAGAAAATATGATGGTTTTACCTGGGGATATGGCTAACTCTGGGGGCAAATTAGCGCCCAGGTGAAACAGCTGCTCTGCGGTTGGATCTCCAGTGAGATCGAGGCTGGCATGTTGCAAATAAGGATAGAGCTGAGCCATTTGCCCAGGGGTCAGGCTGAGCTGAGCGCCAATGGTATTGGCCATTGAGCTAATCGGCCCTGTCACAGCATCATTCGCTATTTCAGCCGGTGTCGCAGGGTTATTGCCCTCAGCCGGTGTACCAACCACAGGGGAGATAGGCGCGGTTTGCCACGGCATTGTGGACAACCACTGCAGACTATGACCGGTAGCCACTAGGACAGGGGCTTCGACCTCTGGGCCAATGGCTAATAAAGCTAGGCCAGAATTGGTGGTTTTCACACCGTGCACGGCCAGCCCAGCAACGGGGTAATTGCCGCTAAAGAGTTGCAGCTGACGACGTAGGGATAGGGAGTTGGCCCAGAAATTAGCGGCGGTCACAGTCGGCGGCAATCCCCAACCGGAGCTGTCCTGGAGCAGTTGAACGTCGATGTGATACCACGTTTGGCCAGGTACTAGGGTGGGTAGGGTTTGCGATCGCAACCACCCCCCATCGGGTGCCGTCATTGCCCTGGCCTGGCCCACCAGGCTCAAGTAGCGTCCCGCATTGGTAGTTGCGGGCAGCGCCGATGCACTAGCAGACGTCCCATCAGCTGTCTCACCAACAGCGTCACTACCGCCAATACCGCCAACAGTGTCACCCGAGGCCAGCTCTAGCGGACTGCGACCCACCGCCTGTAGCCGTTCCAGGGTTGTCTTTGAACCCGTTTTTTTTGTTAGCCAGTCCTCCCCCGCCTCTGGTGACTGACGTGCCGTCACCAGTAACGCCCCCCATACCTGGGTGGGCACATCCTCAGGGTGCACCTGTAGGTGTATGGTCACCGCCCGCCAAAGGGCATCAAAATCTCGCGCTAGTCGTTGCAGAGTCGAGTCATAAATCTCTGGCTTATCTTCCAAAATCGCCAGGGCCTTGCCCCACTGACCATCGATTAGGTAGGTCAAAATGTGCTGCTGCTGACTCGACCAGGTCTGCTCAGTTTGGGCCTTAGTGCGTTCAGCATGTAACCCAATTAAATCCAACTGGGTTTGGGCGGCGGCGGACCAGTCTGCCCCCAATTCGGCCTTAGCCGACTGCATCATTTGCAGACTATGGGACCACACGGCACCCTGGGCTAGCTTTAGGGCTTTTTCATAGAGGGATGTGCCCAGGTCTGCCCCATAGACCGACCGGTACAGCGATACTTCCTGTAGCTGGGGTGGATCGTTGGGAATGAGCTGATAGAGCAAAAAGCTAGGCCGTAACCCAACAGTTTGATCAATCAGCAGTTGCTCTGAGCCGGTTTGCCACTGGGGCGGCTGCCCCGCCGGACTCGACCAGTTAAGTAATCGATGCATCCGCTGGGTGCGCGGCTGGTAGCTCAAAATCTGACCGTAGCGCATGACGGTGTTGCCATAGCGACGCTGCCCCTCTAATAGCAGCCAGGGTCCATTCGTTGCCGGCATCAGCTTGACCGACGCTAGGGTGGCGTTACTGTCTACGCTTGCCACCTGGGAAGCGGTGCCCACCAGGGGTGTGGTAATAAACGATTCTTTTAGGGGACGAATCGCCACTTGCTCTACACGCTGTCGCCGATCGCCCTGCACACGATAGACCCAAAGTTCTTCGATGGAGCGGCCGTCGTTTTTTAGAATGGGGTAAAACCAGGCTTGGGGCCGATCGGCTTGGGGCCAGGCAATGGGTTGACCGGCGGTAATACCTTGCGATCGCATCTCCGCTTGAATTTCATCTGCGGTCTGGGGAGCCGCCTCAAAACTATTGACTAGCCCAGGAAATGCGGTCTTTAACCAGTTGGGACTATAGGGATCAACAATCAGCCTGGCCCCCGACAGGAGCACCGCCACCACAAAGGCGACCCCACCCCCCAAGGCTAACCAGCTCAGCAACGGCCAGGGAATCCGTGCTGACGCTGGACTCACCAAGAGTTTTACCTGGGGTGTGGCTGACTTTGATTTGCTCAGACCCATGGAAATGTTTGCTGCGCGAGGACCGGCAGTGCGGTTTGCCTAGGAGGATAGCACCTGCTCGTAACGTTGACCGAGGTGCTCCCAAGTAAATTCAGCTTCAATCATCTGACGAGCATTTTCGGATAGCTGCTGCCGGAGGGCCACATCTTCAAACAACTGACTAATTGCCTTTACATACTCTTCAGGTTGATTGGCCCGCAGTTCCCGCAGAGGCACCCCCTCAATATCCACCTCCATCCCCTCAAGGCCACGATCGCTAGCCACCACCGGCACCCCTACCGCCATGGACTCCAGGGTTTTGGTTTTAATACCCAGCCCCGCCCGCAGCGGCACCACACTAATGGTTGACCCCTGCAAACAATCCGTAATCGACGGCACCCGCCCGGTAACGGTCACCCCAGGCAGGCTATCCAACTCCTTTACAGCGGGCACAGGGCGGGTGCCCACCAAACTCAATGTCGCTTCGGGATAGCGCTGCTTCACCAGGGGAAAGATCTCCCGCGCCAGGTAGCAGGCCGCATCAATATTGTGGGACGAATCCATCGCCCCAATAAAAATGAGGGATTGACCACCGGGGTCATGGGAGCGATAGGGGGAGGTTTCTAGATCCACCCCCGTGGACACGATGGTGATGTTGGCATCGGGCACTAGCCGCTGTAGATGGGCCCGATCGTCCGGCGTCGTCGCAACAAGGTGGGTAAATTTGGCACAATATCGCTTTTCATAGCGGGCCAACAGGGGCAGGTACAGCCGATCGCGCAGGGGATTTTCTGAGGCACCGGCCTCTAGATGGTCAAACACCCAGCCATAGACAGAGCTATGGATATCGGCCACGGTTTTTATCTGTTGACACAGCTGGGGATGCACGTACATCTCATTAACACCGTGTTCACAGATCACAGCATCGTAGTTTCCAGTCGTCGCCTGCTGTGTCACCCAGGTATAAACCTCCGGTGAAAACCGGAAGGTCACACTGGGCGGTGTGCCGGTGATAACAAACTGCGCTAAACGCAACGCCTGCTTTAGAGGATTGCGATCTTGAGGATCTTTTTTATCAGGCAGGGGAAAGAGCTTGATCTCCTTTACCCATTTTTTCAATGTTTGGACATTAGCCTCAGTGGCGTTGGGGGTTTGATGCGCCACCAATGTGATGTCGTGGAGCGGTCCAATCTGCCTGAGTAGGTTAAACGTACGCACCTCAGCAGCCCCATGGCTGGGTGGATAGGGAAAGGTATTGAGGGAAAGAACAAGCAGACGCATGGGAGGGGGAGTCGTAAATGTGATGTGGCCAGAAACGTGAGGCAAGAGAGTGAACCAGCGGCAGTAAAAATCGCAGCCTAGTCCTTTTCTAGCCAGGCAATTTCATCGGCGTTTTCTGGAAGTCTTGATTCTCGCTGGCCTAGGGTACGGGCGCGAAAGCAGTAAAGCCCCACCGGCGTCATGGCTAACTCGATCAGCTCAGCTTTGCCCGTAAGCACCTTGATAAATCCAGCGGGGAGTTCCTTTACCAGCCAGCGGGCAAGGGAATAGCGGATCTCATGGGGCATGAGGGGACGGGTTAGCTTAATGCCATGGATTTGATGCAAATAGCGGTTTGATCGCCCATAGCGATACCACTGTTTATAGAGTTCTTTAAAGGACGTACGGTGATGGTGCTGCACGGTGGCAGCCTCGGCATAGTGCAGCTGCCAGCCCCCATCTCGCTGTAGCCGCCAGCAGATATCAGCATCCCCCCCTGTGGTCATGTGGGGGCGAAAGAGTCCTATTTTTTCAAAGGCACAGGCCCGAACGGCAATGTTGGCGGTTTGACCATAGGGACAAAACGGGTGGGCCAGGGTGTCCTGCTGGGACATGATGTTTTTACGCTCGGCATAGCGCTCAAGCCAGGTAGTCGCAGGCAGCGCTGTCACTTCGCCCACACACAAACCCACCTGACTATCTTGAAAGCCTTGAACTAAGGTCTCAAGCCAGGTGGCGGCTGGATAACAGTCGGCATCGGTAAAGGCTAAAATCTCACCGGTTGCAGCGCAGATACCGGTGTTGCGGGCGGCATAGGCGCTTTGGATTTGGGTTTCGCTCAGGTGCTTAAGGGTGAGTCCGGCTGTCTGGGCACGGGTGACGGCATCTTTGAGGATGTGGGGGGTGCGATCGCAACTGCCATTATCCACCAGCAGATACTCCACCCGCTCAGCCGGATAGGTCTGCCCCAATAGGCAATCAATCAGCCCGGGCAGATCGGTTTCGCCATTGTAAATCGGCACAATCACCGAAACCGTTGGGAAAAATGTTATCGGTTGGGCGGGTATTTCGTTGGCAACCATAGAAGCTTGGGGCATCGGCACTCAACTCAATCTACAGCGACATCTACAGGTAGTTTTGCCACCAATCCGTCGAGAATTAACATAGGCTCATCGGCCATTTCTGATCGAAAACAGACAGTTGGCCGGACTTGCTAATCTAGGGGCAATGCCTGATTAAACTGAATCAATTTTGACAGTTTAAACAAAGTCAATACATCTAACGTCAGGCTTCTTTATGTAATCCTCACTGACATCCAAGTAGGTAATGAATCAGTAAACTAGGCGACAGACGTCTGCCGATCAAATTTACTCGCTCTCTATTGTCCACCACCGGTTACTTAATCCCTGAGTGGCACCATCCAGCGTGGCACCATCAGACGCCACCCCATATCCCTAGCTCGTATATAAAATTTTCTCGTTGTGCCTAACGTTAGCGTTTGTATCCCTACTTATAATCGGGCGAAGATCCTGCCCTACGCCGTCAATAGCGTCCTTAATCAGACCTATGACGACTTTGAGCTGCTCATCTGTGACGACGCCTCCCCTGATAACACGGCCGAGGTGGTGGCCCAGTGTGACGATCCGCGCATTCGCTATATCCGCCATCCACAAAACATAAAGCGCAGCCGCAACATGCGCTCAGGCTATGACGCCGCCCAAGGCAAATATTTCATCAAGTTCGATGACGATGATGCTCTCACATCCACCTTCTTAGAGCGCACTGTGGCCATCATGGAAACCCAGCCAAACGTAGACTTTGTCTGCACCGATCACTGGGTGATCAATGCCCGCAACGAACGCGATCAAGCCGCCACAGCCGCCAACTCGGCCAAGTGGGGCAAAGATCGACTATCTGAAGCCGTAATAGACGATTTACTCAAGGAAACCTTTGTCAACCAGAGTTTGCAGGTCGGGTCCACCCTCTTTCGCAGCGACTGCCTGAGGGAGGTAGATTTTATGCGATTTGAGGCCGACGGCTGCGAAGACTTTGATCTGTTGGTGCGTTTAGCCGCCGCTAGCAAAACCGGCTACTTTATCCCTGAGCGTTTGATGGAATATCGATTTCACGGGGGTCAAACCAGCCTGAAGCAAGATATTCATTTCCTGTCTGCCAAGATTTTTTGCTTGGAAAGCTACTGCTTTGATCAGCGGCCAGGCCTAGAATCTGTGCGCCACTCTAAGCTCAATGGGTTGAAACAGGTGCTAGCAATGCGGCTGATTGAAAAAGGGGAGTCTAGGCAGGGACGGCAGTTGATTCAGGAACTTGCCACCAAGGGACCTTTATCGTCTAAGGCTAAGCTAGGTCAGGTTTTGTCTTATTTACCGATAGGATTGCGTAAACTAGCTTTTCAAAGGTTTCGCCAACTACGTC
>CALBPH010000121.1 GCA_937899365.1 uncultured Leptolyngbya sp. | reverse complement strand
AGTACTCCAGATATTTGCCCCAGGCGGTGGTCGCCTCGGAAGATTCTCGCTATTACTGGCACCTGGGGGTGGACCCGTGGGGCATTGCCCGCGCCGCCAAGACTAACCTTCGCAGCGGCACCATCCGCGAAGGGGCCAGCACCCTGACCCAGCAAATGGCTCGCAACATCTATCCGGAGTATGTGGGTAGCGACGACAGCGCCATGCGCAAAATCCGCGAGATGATCGTCGCCCTTAAGCTAGAGACCTTTTACAGCAAAAATCGGATTATGTTGCTGTATCTCAACCGGGTCTATCTGGGCAATAACCTCTACGGTTTTGAAGATGCGTCTCAGTTATACTTTGATAAGTCGGCTAAGGACTTAAGTATTGAAGAAGCGGCCACGCTGGTGGGTATTTTGCCTGCGCCCAATGCCTTTAACCCGGTGCAGAGCTACGATGACGCCCTGGACTATCGCAATCGGGTGATCGAGCGCATGGTGGTTCTGGGGATGATCAACCAGGAGGAGGGCCGTCGGGCTCGCCGCTCACGGATTGAGATTAGTCCTAAGGCGCGCCAACAGCTTCAGAGCATTCGTGCCCCCTATTTTTACAGCTATATTTTTGATGAGCTAGACCAGGTGCTGGGGCTGGGGCTGGCCCGAGAAGGCAATTTTTATGTGGAAACCAGCTTAGATTTAGCCATTCAAAGCCAGGCAGAAACATCAATGCGCTCAGGGATAGCCAACCTGAGCGATCGCTACGGGGTGGCCCAGGGGGCACTGGTCACCCTGCAATCTTCTACGGGGGAAATCCAGGCCCTGGTGGGTGGGGCAGATTACAGTCAGAGCCAGTTTAACCGCGCTTCCCAAGCGGTGCGCCAGCCCGGCTCTACGTTCAAAATTTTTGCCTATGCCAGCGCCCTAGAGCAGGGGATTGCTCCGGGCAACAGTTTTAGCTGTAACGATTTTAAGTGGGGTGGTCAGTATTACCAGGGGTATGTATTTTTTTTGGGGTGTTCTTTTTTACCTGGGGGGCCGTGGGGGGGTGGGGGCGCTGGATATGTACAGCGGCTTTGCCCGGTCAGAAAACGTAGTGGCTTTGCGGATAGCCCGTGATGCCGGTTTGGATAATATTGTGAATCTGGCCAAAACCATGGGCATCGAGTCGGCGCTAGAGCCGGTGCCAGGGTTAGTGCTGGGCCAAAGTGGGGTAACGCCTTTAGAAATGACGGGGGCGGTGGGTGCGATCGCAAACGCTGGTATTTGGAATCGACCCCATGGAATCCAGCGGATTTTAGACAGCAGCGACTGTACCGATAGTCGCGATCGCAGCACCTGTCGTGTCATCTTTGACTTTGCCACCGATAGCCCCGATGTAGACCAAGACGTCCTCACCCCCAACACCGCCCGCACCATGACGGCTCTGATGCGCGGCACGGTCAATGGCGGCACCGGTAGCAGTGCTTACCTGGGGCTTGGCGAAGCTGGAAAAACGGGCACCACCAATGACAACGTTGATCTATGGTTTGTTGGTTTTGTCCCCAATTCCGATCTGGTCACCGGCATATGGCTTGGCAATGACGACAACGAACCCACCTACGGCAGTAGTTCCCAAGCCGCCCAGCTATGGAGCAACTACATGGGGCAGGTGGTAAAGTAATCGCCCTATGTTAAGCGGATGAACCGAGCGCCCGCTAGATATTTCACAAGACAGCATCGTTCAGAGAAAATCATCCGGAGGCTTAGCAATGGCTCAAAAACTAAGCCCTGAATCCTCTAGTCAATACTTCATCAAGTCACACCACAGTGATCGCAGACACAAACCAAGGAAACTTGATGGTTATGTAAGCAAACCATAGGGGTGCCCCACAAAGTGAGTGATGGGGCATCCCTTCGGAATATAGTTGATTCACAGGCAAAGAACGTTATTGCATAACTTCCTATCTCGAACCCTATATCTAAGTAGACAGAACACTGTATTACTTACCCCTTATATCTAAACCGAAGCCCCCACGGACCTTAGCGTTTATGGGGGCTTCTTATATGGAAGCTATGGAATCGAGATTAGAGACATATGGGCTAAGTGAGCGACAACACCCACAAAGAGAACGAAGATCACAATGGTTCTCTCGGAATTGATAGGCAGTCACCTGTTTCCCTACACAGAACAAACAAAACAATGTTCTATCCCAAACACTTATCAGGGCTCTACCTATGAAACTCACCTACCTCGGTGCATCTTATACGCCTGCCGCTCAGACTATCGAAACCGTTTAAACAGATACTGAGCTTTCCTTCATGGGCCGCACGTTCAAAATGAGAGCCCCAAAGGCGATGCCTGCTCGGCCAGCGGGTCGCCACCTTACCTATCGCGGTATTCGCTACAGCGTCCTCTAATTCCAGCGTTCGATACAGCACAGTGAACGGCCTCTGACCATCCCGTCAGGGGCTTTTTTATTGGTTTAACCTGTGATCGCCATCACCAATATTCCTCAGCCAAACTCAGAAACCCCTTAAGCAACCCTCAGTTACCGGTCAGATGGCGTTCAGGTAGCGGCTGCATTCTAGTAATCAATGAAGTCAAGCACTGATTCCCCCAAGGAGCTTTAACCATGAAACGCACACTTCTTTCCGCTTTAACTGTTCTCGTTGCTTCCACTGCTATCGCCCCCATTGCATCTGCTGAGACCGCTAGCTTCAATATTCAATCGGCTCGCCTAGAAGCGCTGGATGCCCGCACCAAGAACACTGTTCACAAACTACGCCTGGAGCACCTCAACAACCAATCCAAGGCTATCGAAGATATTCAAGCTGCTCGGCTAGAGGCCTTAGACGCCCGCACTAAGGCTGTTGATAACATTCAGGAAGCTCGCTTAGAAGCTCTGGATGCTCGCACCAAGAACACTGTTCATAAGCTACGCCTTGAGCACCTGAATAACCAGT
>CALBPH010000120.1 GCA_937899365.1 uncultured Leptolyngbya sp. | reverse complement strand
CAACGAACTGTAGGTCAGCTGTAAACCAGAGCTAGGTCGGATCGTTAAACTCGACGGCATCTGATGAGCCTTCGTCTGTTTCCTGGTCACTGTCTTCAGTGGAAGAATCTTCAGCGGAGGAGTCTTCAGCGGGGGGGGTGGTTTCAGGTGTGTCGGTGTCGTCTCCTGACGTAGCGTCTGGCGTGTCTCCCGGCGTGTCCGTTGTATCGTCGCCGTCGGTCGCCGAATCCTCAGGTGGGTCGGTGGGCTCGTCGGTCGGCGTGTTGCGAATATTATCTACGGCAACGCTGAGGGCGTAATTGATGGCATTGGAGGCCCTAGATGCGATCGCAACTTCGTAATACCCCGACTGGGTCAGCCGCCCCGCCCAGGTTGTCTCAGACGAATCAGACAGCAAAAACGGTTCTATTTGGGATGGAACCGGCTGATAGAGAGACATTTGGATGCTCTCTGCGGGCGACTGCAGGTTTATGCGCAGATTCTGACCTTCTTGCAAATTTAGAACAAACACCCGCCCCTGACCCGGTGCTAGCTGCCCCGTTAGCCGCTGTCTAAACGTGCCCGTCTCAAACTCCACCGTTTCTAGATTTTTACCCGAGGTCAAATCCCCCACGCTGTCTTGGGCCAGGGCGTACCACACCTGGCCAATGGGCTGATCCAACAGGTCATCTTGCGGCTCGTCAGGAAAAATAGCCGCAAATTTAGCATCGGCCAAATCATCCAGGGCTCGGCTGCTGACATTAAGCTGATTCACCGTCTGACGCCAACGTTCACGATCGCCAGCCCCATAGGCCCCTAGCCCTCGCCGCGCTGGCATACTCAAATTGAGCTCCAGCGTATCAAGGGCATCCATCGCCAGATTATCCCAGCGCAGCCGCAGGGGAGCATCCTCAACCGCCGATGTCAAAGGCCGCCCCCGCAGGTTGGGATATTGCTGGTAAAAGCGCTGATTAACCCAGAGATTTAGCCAGGCGTCATTCACCCCCAAAGCTTCCCGGCGCTGCAGCAGCTCCTCTTTGCGGGCAACCTCATCGGGGGTGGGCCCAACCACCGTCTCCTCGGTGGGGTTAGGGGTTTCCTCTGCCCTCTGGCCAAAGGGCCAACGGGGACGCAGCCCCACCCCAAACAACAACGCCAATAAAAGACTGCTAATACCCAACAGGGCCAGTAAGCCAATTAATGCTTGGAAAAGACTCTCGCCGCCATCTTGCTTAGCCGGGCTCACCGCCGACGGTGTCGTTAGGGTAGTGGCATCTTCGGGGGAGGGGGACACCACCTGAGTGGCCCCGGTGGGGGGATAAATTTCGCCGTCGCTGCCCACCCCATCTATGCCGTTACCGCCGGCATAGATGGGGGAGATATCAGCCCCTGGTGGAGCGGCCTCTCCAGACTCTTTTCCCTGTAGGGCCTGCATGACGGCGGTAGCCGAGGGATAGCGCTGGGCTGGAGACGGGGCCAACATTTTTTTAAGCACCCGGTTGATGGGTTCCCCCAGACTAATAAAGCGCTCCCAGTTCCAAACGCTCTCATAGACGTCGTAGAGTTCTTGGGGTTCTTTCCCCGTCGCCAACACCACTAGGGTGGCCGCCAAACCATAGAGATCGCTGGTGGCATCCACCGAACCCGAATGAAACTGCTCTGGGGGCACATAGCCCGCCTTACCAATGCGGGTCTGGTTGGCCTCCACCGCCAGTTCCTGCTCCACCGTGGCGGCAATTTGTTTGACACTGCCAAAGTCAATTAGCACCGGCATCCCATCTTGCGATCGCAAAATCAGATTTTCGGGAGAAATATCGCGATGAATAATATCCAGATTATGGATGTAGTCCAGCACCGGCAGCAGCTGATAAAGCAGCTGGGTAATCTCGGTCTCACTAAAATGCCCCCCCTGGTCCTGACGACTTTGCAGCAGACCGCGATAGGTGGCCCCCTCCACATAGTCTTGCACCAGAAACAGCTGTCCACCCTCTCGCATCAGCTCACGAAATTTTGGAATCTGGCTATGCTGAAGCTGATAGAGCACCTTAGCCTCCCGCTCGGAAAGCTCCTGGGCCTTAGCCAATAGAGCAGGATCCTCAATTTGGGGCACAAACTCCTTGAGCACGCAAAGTTCTTTAAACCGATGTAAGTCTTCGGCTAAATACGTGCGTCCAAACCCCCCTTCTCCCAGTTCTCGCAATACGTTATAACGTGCGCCTAACGGGGGGCCAGGCTCCCAGGGTGTGCTCATCGATCGGCTCCTTTTTGGATGTGGACCAGGTTTCATTGGCGGGACTAATTGGTCAGTGTAGTGTTTTTTCCTCCCGATGCAACCATTCCTGGCAATTTTTCTCACAAACAACCGTATAGGGGCGTTCCATGGAACGCCCCTATACGATTACCCTATTCGTTCATATTTTTATAGGTGGCCACGGCGGACGGTGAAATCCGGTTGAGATAGCGGAAAATCCAATATTTAAACACCGTGTCTAAAATCACGGGAAAGGTCGCAATAAACAGGAAAATAAAATCGCGGTTGGCCGGAAATCCTAAATGACGCGACAGTCCCTCCAACAAAATTTCCCAGCCGTGGGGAGAGTGGAACCCGACAAAAATATCTGTAAAGAGAATAATTATAAACGCCTTGGCGCTATCGCTGAGGCCATAGACAACCTCGTCAATAAAGGCTTTCAGCGTAGCCACCTGACGTTTGCAAACGTTTAGGAGTAACGCAAAGGCGAATACCGCAAAGATATCGGCAAATACATTTTGGACAGACTCGGCACTGCGCTCGCGATAGTCCTCTTCAATCTCTAAGGCTTTCTCTAGCACCCGCTCTTCTAGTTGAGTTTCGTTAAGCGCAGCCACCTTGCCCAAAATCACCTCAAACCTCAGCCGCTCCTCAAATCGCTGTAGCTCATGCAGGGCTTCCTCTTCCATCTCATCGTTGAGAAATACCTCGGCTTGGGTGGTCTGGCGCACATAGTTCACCATGGGACCGACGAAAAAATGCTTGGTTAACTGCTGGGTTAGGAGCGGCACAATCACCAACAACAACACAAACCGCAGAGCAATCTTGGTTTTACCCTGGGATTTACGAAAACTCTTGACCACATCGACTTCAGCCTTGGGGTCAAGGTCTTGTTTAACCCGATCAACGGTGCGCAAAATTGAGCGGGGCAAGACACCGCTACGGTCAGCTAACCCCGCCCGGCTTTTATCGGCTTTACCAGATTTATTTTTTGAGCCGCCTGGGGAGCCGCTTTCAGGCGTCCCTGCCGTGGCAAGCTGGGTGGATGGGGTGTCGTAACGCCCTAAAATCTCATCAATAATTCGCAGTTTCTTAAAAATAATGGCGGACTGATCGATCAGGTCCAGGGTGTATTCATCTTGCTGATCGTCATAGGACTGCACCTCCATCTGTCGCCCTGGGGACAGATCTGACAGATCTGAGCGAGCGGCTTCAAACGTGGCCATCCGCTGCTTGATCAGCAGGATGTTACGTTCAACCTCTCCTTGAATATAGCGATAGGCACTGTCCCCATAGTCGCTATTGTCTTGGGCGATGGGTTGCCCATCAAAATAGTCGTCTTCAATTTTTTTGATCGCCAAGGCGGCTTCGTAGGCTTGCTCGAGTGATTGGTCAGGGGACTTAAAAAGCCACTGGCCTGCGTTGCGAAAAAATGCCCGAAGCTGCATGGGAATATGTAGGTGCGCTGAAATGCCAGCCCTATAGTATCAAGTCCTCGAATGGCCCAATCGAAAATTGAGGTACACCCTGGACAATT
>CALBPH010000119.1 GCA_937899365.1 uncultured Leptolyngbya sp. | reverse complement strand
GGTGGCATTGAGTAGCCCCTGCGATCGCAACAGCGCCGCACCCAAAAAACCAGCCCCATAAAGACACCCTAACCAAAACCCCCACAGCGGCGAAAAGATCGCCACCATCGCCATCGCGGCCATCATCACCAGCGACTCAGGCACATCATTATAGAGCTGAGCCTTCTGATAGAGCTCAGCACTCACCGGCGTAAAGTCTTTTCGATAGGCCTTATGGTGCCAATTGTGCAGTCGTATCAGCGGCGCCCAAACGTGGCTTGCCACATGGTAGACATCCCGCACCATTTCCACCAAAAATACAGACACCAAACCCCACAGCCCTTGGATCATCCAGGCCGTTCCCAGGTCTCCCAAAACATTCCCCACAGATCTAAACCTCTACGGTGACACCGCGCCAGAACGCGACATAGCCCTTAATGTTGCTAGCAGCCTCTTTAGGGTCGGCATAATACCAGGCAGCATCCTTATTTTGCTCACCCTCAACGTCAAGGGTGTAATAGTTGGCTAACCCTTTCCAACCACAGGTAGCGGTGGTACCACAGGGATTGAAATACTCCATATTCAAAGATTCAGCGGGGAAATACTGATTGCCATCAACGACTTCACAACTATCACTCTCAGCTAGCACAGCCCCATTCCAGGTTGCTTTGGGCATTGTTCCTATCTCCCCTAATGTTGCGATATGTGTCGTATCTGATGGTAAATCTTAATTGGGCCAGAGGGAAGGGGAGTAGACATAACATCAGCGGAAAGGCGTGCCTGATGTGCAAAAGGACGACACCACCCAACGCTTATTTATTTAACGACCGTTCCCGCTCCAAATATTCAATAATCTTGCTAGCAACATCAATGTCTGTCGCCCGCTCAATACCCTCTAGCCCCGGAGACGAGTTCACTTCAATCACCACAGGCCCCTGACTAGCCCGCAGCAGGTCTACACCAGCCACCTTTAGGCCCATCGCCTTGGCAGCACGCACAGCCGTATCCCGCTCCTGGAGGCTCAGCCGGGTCCGTTTTACGGTCCCCCCTCGGTGGATGATAGAACGAAATTCACCGGGAGCCCCCTGGCGTTTCATCGAGGCAACGGCCTGATTGTTGACAACAAGACATCGCTCAATCACCCCTTCTATATCCTTGGTGGAATGGGCAAATCCCGTCACCGGCAGTCCCACCCCTTCCTTAGACAGTAGCTGTAGACACCGCAGCTTATCGCGGGAACGGGAAATCGCTTCCGACCCATTGGCGCTCAAAACCCCCATCATTTCAAACTGGCGTACTACCGCTGTGCCATAAAAGGTATAGCTGGCCCCAATGCGGGGGATGACGGCATCAATATCAGTCAATGGCTGGCCCTGGTAAATCAACCTGGGGCTGTCAGCTGTAATGTCTATGTAGCAGCGCATGTGGTCAATGATTTTCATTATGTGACCACGTTTGCTGCCTACGTCTAGCAGTCGACGGGTGGAATATAGGGCCGCATCGCGGGACAGCACAGCGATTATCATAGGACCGGGTAGAGGCGGTGGGCTGTCAACCACCTATGATTCCACAGAGTGCGCGGACAGTGGGTCAGGCACAACCGCAAAAAGTTGAAAGCTCCCTACTCCTCAGCTTTTCTCTTATCGGTTTGCAAAAAAGAACGGCCAGGGTCAACTAAAAAGCGATCGCGAATAGCCTGACGACCCAGCAGCATACGAAATCCCATCACATCTCGATTGGTGAGGGTAAGCTCAATGGGCCAGGGGTTTCCCCCCAGGGATACAACCGTCAAAATTACCGGTCGTTTCTCCCGGTGTCCGCCCGAATCGGTCACGGACCGCTGGCCCAGAAGCTTGGCCTCCACTTGGACCAGGTGTCCATCATCGTGCTGTACCGGAGCAATGTGGAATCTCACCGTTTCCAGGCCATCCACCTCAAACTGCTCAATATTGACGGCATGAATTGAGGAAGACCGCGCCCCCGTATCTATCTTTGCTTTGATGCTGGTAATACCAAACTCGGGCAGCATGACCCATTCACGCCAGCCAATTAGGGGCAGTTTTGGGGAGTTCATCTATGTCCTACGCCTCCCTGTACTGTGCCCTCTATGTCCTCCTGGGCCGGCGCTACAGCAATCCTTTCCCACATCCACTCACCCATCTACCAAGGCAGCAAATCCTGCTCATATTCCACCATAAATACGTTGGAATATAAGTTGGCAATTATTTGCTTACCCTCCTGGGTGAGGGCTAGATAGCGCAGACTGTCATGGATGTAATGGTGGACAACGTTCCAATAAAACTTAGGATAGTTGCTGCGTAAATCGTGGGGAGACTCGTACTTCAGCTCTTTATTTTGGCCCGTTTCTTCAAACTCATAGAACTGGGCACTAATAAATTTGAGATAGCGCGGGTCGCTAACCTGACCGATCTGATCCGCCGCACGACTCAGCCC
>CALBPH010000118.1 GCA_937899365.1 uncultured Leptolyngbya sp. | reverse complement strand
TCATCGTCGTCGCCACTGCACCGACGACAATCGCCATGGTCATCTGAGTGATTATCCACCACCACCGTCGACGACCCAACAATTTGAGTAATCTCAGTGACCGTTGTGGTTACGATGCTTGTGTAACTGCGGGTGTAGGAAAATGTTTCCCGAATATCTCGTCCGCCACCAGCGAGGTCATAGCGAATACTCGCCACACTTCTAATTTCTACATCCTCCAGACGCAGCTCGTCGCCCAGCTCTGCCCGTAGTTCCTGCTCTAACTGAGTCAGGGAAATTACCTCAGATTTCAGAATATATTTGCCCGCAGCCGCCTCAATTAGCCGGGCACCACTGTTGGTATAAATTTCTTGCCAACGACCACCACGGGTTTTAGCAAATACCTGATAAACCACATTGGCATAGGTGGTCTGAGGCTTATTTAAGATCTCCAGCTGCAGCACCAGATTACGACTCTGCTGAATGCTGCCTGTTTGACGCGCCACATGCAACACTGACTCCCAAACACGAGTGACCTGGCTTTGAATCTCTGTACGCCTACGAGATGAACGACTGCCACTCACTTCCGTTCGAGAATTTGAGCCTTGCCGACGGCGGCGGCGATTATCTCCATCATCGTCGTCGTCGTCATCGTCATCACCACCTTCCCAGCCGTCATCATCGTCGTCATCGTCGTCATGCCCACCCGATGTCAGAATAGTTTGACGATTGGAGGTTTGACCAGCCACCACAGTTTCTGTCGAGGACGTACTACTGGCTGTGACAGTACTTGATGTGGAAGTACGGACAATCGCAGTTGTAGAAGTTGTGCTGATCTCACGGTAGCTCTGTCGATAGGTGATTTTTTCGCGTAAATCACGACCACCACCAGCCAGGTCATAGCGAATACTGACGACACAGTCTAGCTCTACATCTTCAATGCGTAGATCTTCACCCAATTCATCACGGAGTTCCCGTTCTAGCTCGGCGATGGAAATGACCTCCGATTCAAGCACGAACTTACCGCCGTTACCGGGCATTAGCCGTGCCCCTCGATTTGTATGAATCTCTTGCCATTCGCTGTTGCCACGGGTTCTAGCAAACACCTGGTAAACCGCATTGGCATAGGTGGTCTGGGGCTTATTTAGTACCTCTAACTGCAGCACAAGATTGGTGCTGCGCTGGCTGCTTTCCACAAGACGCGCCACATGCAGTACCGAATTCCAACCCTGGGTTTGGTTAACTTTGGATTGGGAAACGGTTGACCGAGGTAGGGCATTCCCACGGGTTGGCAGTTGCTGGGCCTGCCAAACAAGGGACGCTAGGGCAAGGGGCACGGTCGCTTTTAAGAACACACTTCGGAAAAAGGAATACTGCATAGCATTACGCGATGAAAAGTTGACTGCCCATCGGATAAGCAGAGGGCATCCATAGCTTCAAATGCAGTGGACTTTATGGATTTGTAGAGTATTGATGAAATTTATGTGGTTCACACGCTTACAGAAACGCCACCTGATATGTTCTCATGGGGTCCCTGTAGCTTATGAAGGGCTATTAGGCTCAGGCCTCATTTGTGGAACGTTACGGTTATTCCAGATACCTAGAGCGGTTAGCGCCTGCCTATTAATGAAGAGTAGACCATGATTTTCTCGGTCTACGGTAGAATCCTTAGCGACCTTCTTGTTCTAAACTGCTGCTTATGTCACTTCGTGCCCTGTCCGCTGGTGACGCTACCGCAAGCCATTTATTAGTACTTCTCCACGGTTGGGGCGCTAATGCCCAAGACGTTGCTGGTATTGCGACCTATATGCAGCTAGTCAACTACCAAATGGTGTTTCCCGATGCACCCCACCCCCACAAATTAGCGAGCGGCATGGGTGCCCCCGGTGGACGCATGTGGTATGCCTTGCCTGATAGTTTTGATTTCGATCAACCGTTTACCCATCAAGCAGACCTACAGGAAAGTCGTCAGCTGCTGATCAGCTGGCTCACTGCCCTACCCGATAAAACAGATATTCCGTTAGAAAAAATAATTCTCGGTGGCTTTTCCCAGGGGGGAGCCATGGTTTTAGATGTGGGTATGCAACTACCTGTCGCTGGCATGATGATTCTCAGTGGCTATAGTCACGGTCCCATATCAGCGCCCATCAGCCCCCGACCTATTTTGCTTGTCCATGGGGCTCAAGACCCAGTGGTTCCCATTGCCCAAGCGCACCAAAATAAAGCTGAGCTTGCCACATTGTCAGTTGATGTTGACTATCACGAATTCAACATGGGGCATGAAATTAGTTTGCAGGTACTGGATGCAGCTAGAAAGTTCTGTGAAAACCTGGTGTAACATTTCAGGCGTACTCCGGGACAGTCGATACAACACCGAATACACTATTGGATAGCGCCCAGCCCAAAGGAGCCAGCATCCATGGTTTCAAGTACAAGCAAAGTTTCTGCTAAGCCCATTGCTGATGTCACTCAAGAAGACGTTGACCAGCTGGCACAGCGTCTAGAGCAAGATGAATACACCACAGCTTTTGAAGGGTTGCAAGATTGGCATCGACTGCGGTCGGTCGCTTTTCAACGCCCGGAGCTGGTGGACTCGTATTTACATTTACTGGATATGGAAGCCTTTGACGAAGCTTAATGGCGGATACGTTGCCAGCTGACAAGGTTCTTGTTGGTATAAGTGGCGGTATTGCGGCGTATAAGGTTTGTGAGGTGGTATCAACCCTGGCCAAAGCCGGGAGTCATGTACGGGTCATTTTGACAACGGCGGCAGAGTCGTTTGTTTCGGCTTTGACGTTTGCCACCCTAGCCCGTCATGCTGCTTATTCTGATGGCTATTTTTGGTCTGCTGACCAGGCTCGACCGCTACACATTGAGCTGGCTGAGTGGGCAGATGTTTTCGTAATTGCTCCCTTAACGGCAAATACACTGGGTAAGTTGGCCCATGGCTTAGCGGATAATCTGCTGACCAATACGGTCTTGGCTTCCACATGCCCGGTGCTATTGGCTCCGGCAATGAATACGGATATGTGGCTCCAGCGGGCTGTACAGCGCAACTGGCAGCAGGTTTTAACGGATGAACGCTACCATGCGGTGGGTCCGGCGGCTGGGCGGTTGGCATGCGATCGCATCGGCACTGGACGCATGGCTGAACCCAAAACTATCCTGGCGGCCCTAGACTCGCTACAGCATTCCCACGGTCGCCGCGACCTCCGGGGCAAGCACATTCTTATCAGCTCCGGTAGCACCCAAGAATTTATCGATGCGGT
>CALBPH010000117.1 GCA_937899365.1 uncultured Leptolyngbya sp. | reverse complement strand
GGTGCTTGCCCCCCTCTCGGGGACAGAGACGCTGCCAGACGGCACGTCTGGAGAGGTGGCCGAATTAGAGGATGGCCCGCTCACTCCGCCCTCACTCAAACTTCAGACCGCCGCTATTCAAGAGGGGAATGATTTTTCTGCTCGAGCCCGGGTTTACGGTCACTATTTTCTAGAGTCTAACGTTGCTGTTGTGGGCGCTGTGGACCTGTCGACCGGTGACGCTTTCTCAGATACGGATTCCACCGGTTTTAACATTAGTGAGCTCTATGTGGTGGCGTCCCCGTCCGATCTACCTAGCCTACGGGGCGCGGTGGGTTTAATTGAGCTGTCGTCATTTTTTGACCGCAACAGTTTTGCCAAAGACAGTCTGACCCACTTTATTAATCCAGTTTTTCAAACCAACCCTGCCTTGGCCACCACACAGCTAGAGTCTCAGCCCGCCGCCTTATTTCACTGGCGACCGATTGATGAAGTGATTCTCAAAGCCGCGGCGTTCTCCTCCGGTGGTTTTGATGATTTAGATTTTGATGCCGTTGCGGGTGAAGTTGGGGTCAACCTTGGCAATTTGATTGTGCGGGGTACCTACGTCAGTTCCACGGATAACGGTGACCGGGATGGCATCCGCGAGAGTTTTCAGATTAACCGTAACGGCGTCTTTGGACCGCGTGAAGGCGATCGCGAAGTGGCCTACGGTATCAACGCTGAGTGGTTTATCCCTGAGCTAAATGCCGGTCTGTTTGGTCGCTATGGCCATCAAAGAAACGCTGATTTAGATATTTCAGGTGACACTTACAGCTTTGGTGTAAATTTCCTAGATCTATTTATTGATGACGATCGCTTTGGCGTTGGCTACGGTCGTGAGCTCAGCGACGACGATCGTCGTCAGGGCGATCGCCCTGATGTATTGGAAACGTTTTACGATATTCGGCTAGCCCCCAATGCAAGGGCCGCTGTAAGCCTGCAATTTCGAGATGAATTTTCTGAGACGGTGCTTGGATTCCGCGTTCGTGCTGATTGGGATCTATTGGAGCTTTTTGATTAATCCTGTGGGGGTGGCTCATGCTGCCCATTCTCCCCATTGCCTAGTGGGTAAAGCCCACAATCCCCATTGCCCAAAAATATAAAGACACATTGTTATGAATTGGTATCGTCGCACGCTGGGGCTGTGTCTCAGTTTTAACTTACTGACTGCTACCCCTTTGGTTCTAGCTCAGCCTGCCCTGGCTCAGCTGCCTAATCTAGACAATCAGCCCACATTGGTCCGTGAGGGCTATGCGCTCTTTGAAAAAGGGTGGATTGATCCGGCCCTGGAAAAGTTTCTACAGGCGGTGCAGCAATATCCTGATTCTGTTCCGGCTCAATTGGGGTTGGCGCGGTCTTATTTCAAGCTGGGGCAAGATGCCAATGCGTTTGCCGCGTTTCGGCGGCTGACGGTTCTAGAACCCACCAATATTGAAGCCCTAAAAACCCTTGGTCTGTTGGGTAGCTATCGACCTGAGTGGCGTAGCGTGGGTATTGAGGCCCTGACAACGTTGTTGGAGCAGCCAGGGTATGGGCAAAACGGTGAGGTTAGATCGCAGCGCGCCCTGCTTTTGTTCTATGAAGGTCGCCTGGGTGAGGCCGTTGCTGACTACGATATTGCCCTAGAGCAGACACCGACCCTAGCCACCCAAGTGGGGGCCGCTCAAGTGTTTGCCTATGGCGGACGCTCCGCTCAGTCGGTTGAGCTATTTGAGCGCTATGTCAGCACCGGGCAAACTCTAAAAATCTATGAGGCTCAGGCCTATAGCTTTGCTCTTCGACAGGAAGGCCAAGCTGGCACTGCCATTGATGTGCTGCAGCCCTTTCTCAATGCCAATGGGGATGTTGCTGAGCAGGCCCAGCTCAAGGCGGAATTGGCGACGTCCTATGCGGCCAATCGTCAGTATGAGAGAGGCTTGGCCCTACTCGATACGATTGAAGGACAGCCTTTGGTGGTGGCACGGGCACTTAGGGGGATGAGTTTCTATACGGATGCTCCCGAGGTGCGACGTCGGGCCATTGCTGCCTATGAGTCCATACTGACAAGTTCAAGTCTGACCGTGGGTACAGCCCGGGAAGCGGCGGATGCCCTGAGTGTTTATCCTGGCAGTCAGGCTACCACCCTGGCGACCTATCAACAGCTGGCAGCCCAGTATCCCGATGATTTGGGAACGACAGTTAGCCCAAATATCGGCCCAGGAACTGCGGCAGCGCCTATTGGCTGTCACGTTGCCTGAGAACCCCACCCAGCTGCGATATATTGCCAGCAGCTTGTCCAAGCTGGATCCTCCCGATACAGAGCTGGTGCCGTTTTATCAGGATGTGCTGGCGGCTACCTCAGCAGAGCCCTTCCTCCACTATCGTTTAGGGCAGATTTACCTACAGCAAAACAAGCTAGAGCTGGCCCAGGAACAGCTGCGGTTGTATGCGGGGGATGACCCGGCTGTGCTTCTGTTTCAGGCTGAACAAGCCCGTCGCCAGGACGATATTGACACCAGTATCGCGATTTATCAGCAGCTGATTAATGACCCTACGAGCAACAATGAAGTTGTCACGGGCTCTTTGCAGGGATTGGCCGGTATTTATCAGGGGCAAGGGCGCTATGCAGAGGCGCTGGAGCTCTATGAAGAAATCATTGCCCTCAACCCCGGTAACGATACTAAAATTTTGGGTCAAACCAGTTTGGCCTACCAGGGCAAATTTATTTCGGTTGAAACGGCAGAGTCTGTATTAGATCAGTGGTTGGCCAGCCATCCTGCCAATGAGAATCCACCTGAGCTGTATAGCCTGGTGGGTGCCTTACCTGCCGATCCTGCCCGTAGCGACCTTTATCAGTCTCTTTTGGTGGCAAATCCAGGCTCGCTGGTGATTCGTCAGCGCCAAATTCAGGTGCTGGCGATGAGCGATCCAGATGCGGCTAATGAAGCGGCTGCCCAGCTTGTGGCTGATAATCCTGACGCTCCAGAGGTTTACCTGCTCCAGGGCCAGATTGCCCAAGATACGGGTAAGTTAACAACGGCGGAAAGGGCCTATGAAACGCTGCTGGAGCGTAATCCTGAGCAGTTTGATGCCATTGTTGGTCTGGCTGGGGTGCGGTTCCGGCAGCTACGTTATCAAGAAGCGCGCCGTCTGTATGATCAGGCAATTGCGATCGCACCCGATGACCTCAACCTACGTCAGGCCTCCATTAGTTTGACGGTGGCTCAAGATCGTCCGTTGCAGGCCCTAGAGGAAATCAATGCGCTCCAGAGCCGAGTTCCCGCCAGTGTCGGTTTAGAACGTCAAGAAAGGCTAATTAAAGAGGGCCTTTTACTACACAGAGGGTTCCAGCCCGTTTGGGAGCGTTACTAACCCGTTTTTAGTCAGTCGGTGTGATTTTTCCAAAGGAAAGTCGCCCCGGCTGGCTAAGGTTGTAATGAGATTTTAATCCCGTATGCCAGGATAGTGGCACACAGTATTAGCCCATTGTCTGAGTTACTTTCTAAAACCATAGGGTAGGCAATTGTCATCATGCGTTGGACAGTGACTACAGCCATAGGCCAGACAAAAGGATGGATACCCATGACGTCAAGCGCGTTTTATAGACGGATTCAGCGCTGGAGTTGCTTTGCCTTACTGGGGCTGATGCTCAATGTGGCGATCACGAGCTGTTTCCTCTTGCCAGTGCGCTCAGAGGCCGCTTATGAGCTACCCACCCAGCTTCCCCCCACCGTCACCATCGCCACGGTCACAGACACGACAGATCGACCTTTTTTTGAGACCACGTGGCAGCGCTATCGTGAGCGTTTTATTCAAGCCGATGGTCGAGTGATCGATTGGGAAAATGACGATCAGCGCACCACATCCGAAGGCCAAGCCTATGCCATGCTGCGGGCATTGCTGATTGACGATGCTGAAACCTTTGACCAGGTCCTCGCCTGGGGAGAACAGAACCTGGCTCGCCGTGATGATGACGGTGAGCTACTCGATCATCTGTGGGCTTGGAAGTGGGGCCCTGATGCCGCACCCGGTGACGCTAAAACATGGGGAATTTTAGATGAAAATTTTGCCACCGATGCTGATATTGATGCCGTAACTGCTTTGATCATGGCGGCACGCCACTGGCAAAAGCCTGCCTACTTAAACCTAGCTAAAACCAAACTTAAGGATATTTGGGACTTCTCTACGGACGATATTTCTCTAGAAGATGACCTTTCCGGTCGCTATCTCTTGCCCGGTCCCTTGGAGGCCTTTCACCCATCGCCAGAAACCTGGTACTTAAATCCGTCCTACGTCGCCCCCTATGCGTTTCGTCTATTTGCCCAGGTAGATCAACGACGAGACTGGTTAGGGTTGGTAGATACCGGCTACAGAATGCTAGAAGAAAGCTCCAAACTCTCAGAACTGGGGCTACCGAGTGATTGGTTTTTACTCCACAGTGAGGCCCCCCACTATCGAGAGCTGCCAGCCACAGCTCCGCTTAAGAGCCTATACGGATTTGATGCCTATCGAGTCTGGTGGCGAGTTGCCCTCGATTTAGTCTGGTTTGAGTCTGCTCCGGCGGGACATTATCTCAACGATCATCTCTCAGCCTTATTGGAGCTGTGGCAGCAGACCCAACAGCTGCCAGCCCAGATTGACCTGGCCGGTCAGGCCATGGTCGACTACGGAGCCACGTCTCAATACGCCATGATTTATCAGGCCGCGCGTCATCTCGATACTGAAGCAGCAGAATCTATTCGAGAAAACAAGCTGATGCTGGCGGACCCCAATGACTTTTGGGATGGAGATTCCGCCTATTACACTCAAAATTTGGCGTGGCTGGGTTTGTACCCCCCAGAATGGGTGTCAACCGACTGGCTCAGTTCTGCGAAATAAGCGGTAGCTGCCGGTGCAAAGGCTACTTCAATAATTCCACGGTAGCTTTATTGTCCACTGGCATCAGTTGCACATTCACCACTTCTTCTCGGGCGGTAGGGAGGTCTCTACCAATAAAGTCGGGATGAATGGGTAGCTGTCGATGTCCGCGGTCGATGAGCACAGCAAGCCGGATCAAATTAGGGCGACCGTAGTCGATTACGGCATTCAGCGCCGCCCGAATAGTACGCCCGCTAAAAATAACATCGTCCACGAGGACCACCGTTTTACCGGTCAAATCGCAGGGCATCACACTTTTAGCGGGGGTACGGGTACTAATTTTATCGAGATCGTCCCTGTAAAAGGTAATGTCCAGTTCCCCGACGGGTATTTGAATCCCTTCAAGGCGTTCCATTTGCTGGGCAATACTATGGGCTAAGGGCACACCCCGGGTGTGGATGCCGACTAGGATGAGGTCTGCTAGGTTGTCAGTCCGTTCAATGATTTCAGAGGCCAAACGGTTTAGGGTGCGGCGAATCGCCTCTGCGGAGAGAATTTCAACTACCTGATCGGCCATGGTTAAGGCGAGAAGTGATTTATAGCAATCTGCTGACTGCAGTCGGCAGATTGCGCCGCACATAGCTGATGCTATTTAAAGATTCCAGCGATCACTGATGTTGTGAACTATGTGCGCAAAGCTATATTAACCATAACGAAGAGTCCACCGTTGGCAAGCCCTAAACCATGAAATTTGTATTTTCTCCTTGGGCCGCTTGCCAGCTGCGAGCATCGTAATAAAGTTCTTCTAGGGAGATTCTGTACAACACCTCCCGTAGGTTTTCCTGGAGCCGCCGCCACAGGGTGAGGGTGACCCAATCTTCTGCTTTCTCGGGAGCCGTTACGTCTAAGGGCGTAATGGGTTCTCCCACGGCGTCTAAAATTTGCCCCAGGTAAATTTGCCCCGGAGCTTTTGCTAGGCGATAGCCTCCCCGTGCCCCTCGAACCGATTCGACTAACCCGGCTCGACGTAGTTGAATAAGTAGTTTTTCTAGATAGGGTGCGGGTAGATTTTGACGCTGGGCAATGAGTTTGACTGATGCTAAATGGGGTTTCAAACTCAGATCGAGCATAGCTTTTACACTGTAATGTCCACGGGTTGTAAGTTTCATGGTGGGGGCATATACTCAACCGAGTTTGAGGTTTAGAAAAAGGTTGAATCTGGTCTGAGGTTGACAGAATAGGCCAGGTTGAATCAGAGAAAAATTATCATAAGAAGTTGTCATAATGGTCAGACTTTGGAGAATTTCCTAAGTAAATCAATGGTTAAATCAACTCTTAATACAATTATCAAGAAATAAATTCAAACAGCGTGCACAAACGTATTTCAATCATGTATGATTCTGCTCGTTATCGGTTTTCTAAATGTGTTCATGTTAGAGATGTGGGTGAATGGCTAAACCGTCAAATTCAAATCCATTAACTGGGAAAACACTACTTAAGAAAGTTAAAGACTTAGAGCATCTCTCTAGAGAGGAAAAAGCAAAAGCCTGTGGCTATTACACGGTGACAAAAAATGATGTTGTCCGTGTGAACATGATGAAATTTATGAATGCACTGATTGATGCTGAAGGTATTCAATTAGATAGTATTCAAACGGGTAATGGTCGAGGTGGTCGTAGTGCGAGCTATCGGATTACGGTGCAATCTAATGGAAATTTATTGATTGGTGCTGCCTACACAAAGCAAATGGGTTTAAAGCCTGGGGATGAATTTGAAATTTCCCTTGGCCGCAAGCACATTCGCTTAAAGCAGCTTAATTTTGATGATGACGATGATTGTTTTGTCGTCGAT
>CALBPH010000116.1 GCA_937899365.1 uncultured Leptolyngbya sp. | reverse complement strand
GCGGTAACCAGCTATCAGTCAGCGTTGAACCGATGGCGTAACGTGGGTGATGATAAGGGTATCCAAACCACCCTGACACGGCTGGGCGGAGCTTACCATCTGCAACGTCAGTATGATGTGGCCTTGGTCGCCTATGGAGATGCCTTAGCGATTTCTCGCACCCGCAGCGACCTGGCCTCAGAAGCAACGCTGTTGCAAAACATGGGCATTTCCTATGGGCGCAGCGGTGATTGGGACCCGGCGCTGGTGAAACTCTATGAGGCGGCGGCCCTGTTTGAGGAGCTGGACTATCGCGCTCTAGAAGGGGAAACTCTTAGCCAGATCGGCAATATTCTTAAGGTTTTGGCTACCAGATTCAGCGAGCGGGGGCCAAAAGTGCGATCGCATCTCTCTGGTCCGTGGACGATGGCGGCACCCAAGCCCTAATGACCACGTTTTACGACAACCTACGTCAGGGCCAGGGCAAAGGCAATGCCCTGCGTCAGGCCCAAATTGCGCTCATCACCGAAGATCGTCAGGTACTAGAGGCCAACCAGCGAGGATTTACCCAGGAGTTTAGGGGACCCCTGCCAAATCTGCCAAACACCTACAGCCATCCCTATTACTGGTCATCCTTTATCTTGAGCGGCAACAGTCTGTAGATTGGAACAACCATGGAACGCGCCCTGGAGTATATTGCAGACGTATTGCAGACGACATGAAATCTTCTAACACCATTGATAGAACCTTTTTATGGTCTATCCCGGTTCCCTATATCCAATCGTGAACGTATGATTAGCCAAAGTTCTCCTAAATCGATCCTATGCTCTCCGAGGTTGAGCGGTCTACCCCATTGACAAACCATACCCATGGCCTTACCCCCATTGCTCAACAGTTTGTGGGTAAGGGCACGGTGCGAGACATTCGTCCCCTCGGGAGTGGCAACATTAACGACACCTATCTGGTGGAGGCTGAACAGCCATTTGTTTTACAGCGTATCAACACCGAGGTTTTTGCCCAGCCGCATCAGGTCATGGACAATCTCTGCCAGTTTGTCAGCCATGCCCATCAGCGGTTAAGCCAAGCGCCCTTTAACCGTCGTTGGGACGTGCCTACGGTGCTTAGAACTAACAACAATCAACACCACTGGACAGATGACCAGGGCAACATTTGGCGCGGTCTGAGCTTTGTGTCTAACACCACCACCTTTAACACCATCCAAGACCCGCACCATGCCATCGAAATCGGCTATGGTCTCGGCTGTTTTCACAGTTTACTCAGCGACCTGTCCTCCGCCCAGCTAACCGATACCCTACCTGGGTTTCACATCACCCCCAACTATCTCCGTCAGTATGATACGGTCCTGGCACAAGCCAAAATCTTCTCCCCAGAAGAACACCATTGCTGCACCCTAATTGACACCTACCGATACCGGGCATCCGTGTTAGAGGAGGCCAAAGCCGAGGGGCATTTGCCGCTGCGCTCCATCCACGGCGATCCTAAAATAAACAACATTTTGATCGATACAGCCACCAGACAGGCCGCTAGTCTGATTGACCTAGACACCATCAAACCCGGCCTTGTCCACTACGACATTGGTGACTGTTTACGCTCTAGCTGCAATCCGCTCGGGGAAGAAACCCAGCAGTGGCGATCCGTTAGCTTTGATGTGACACTATGCGCCACCGTCCTACGAGGGTATCTTGCGAGCGCCAGCGGTTTTCTTGATGCCGTGGAATATGACTACATTTATGACGCCATCTGGCTGATTACCTTTGAGCTGGGTCTACGCTTTTTTAGCGATCACCTGGTGGGCAATGTTTACTTTAAGACCCAGCGCCCCAACCACAATCTTCAGCGGGCGTTGGTGCAATTTCAACTGGCTGACAGCATTAATACGCAGAAACTGGCCATCCAAACCGTAATTGATCAATTAAAAGCTGAATACTGTACTGAAGCTAACCGTGCGGCTTAGAACTACTTAATACATACAACGTTCTGGATCACCTAGAGCTAGGGGGCGTTACGGCTCCCCTGGCCTGCGATGCAGCCGTCCTAATGCCCTGGGACAGTTGCCATACCTATGTTTGTTCCCTTAGAAAATTATTCATGGCCATACCGTTTTTACTAAAACCGTTTGAACCCATTTCTGATTTAGTGATTTCTGGTCGAGTGGTGCGATCGCAATCGTCCCTCACCGTGGAGTACACCCTTACTGGCGCAGTGGCAGAGCTAAAAGTTCCCCCCGCCACCGATGCGGCCCCCAGCCGCCGCGATCATCTCTGGGAAAATACCTGTTTTGAGGTCTTTATCGGGCTGCCCGATTCCCCCCGCTACTGGGAGGTCAACGCCGCCCCCAACGGTGACTGGAACGTTTATCGTTTTGATGATTACCGCCAGGCCATGGTGGCTGAACCCGCCTGTCAGGCCGTTGCCAGCAGTTGGCAACCCTTGACCAAGGGCTATTATCTGACCCTAGAACTGCCAACAGACGACTGGCTTGCCCTCGACCAGCCCCTACAGCTGGGGGTAAGCACCGTGCTCAAAACCGACAGTATTTCCCACTGGGCCCTGGCCCACCCTGGCAAAGAACCTGATTTTCATCGACGGGACAGCTTTAGCTTGGCAATCTAACGGCCATTGCTCAAAGGTCATAACTCATTCTCCTGCCGTCCCCTGCCCCAACATGTCTGGGCGGGTCAAATGCAGCACCTGAGTTGGGTAGGCAAATTCAATACCAGCATGGTCAAACCGTTCTTTAATCGCCAGGTTCATCTGTTGTTGCACATCTCGATAAACGGTGTAGGCGTTGGTCTCTACCAAATAAACAATTTCATAGTTGAGGCTAAAGTCACCAAAGCTGGCAAAGTGGGCTCGGTCAAAGGCAACCTGGGGAATCTGTTCGATCACCGTGCGAATGATCTCAGGAATCTGTTCTAGCTGGGTCATGCTGGTCTCGTAGGTGACCCCTAGGTTAAAGGCGATCCGACGCTGGGCCATGCGCTGAAAATTTTGAATGCGCGAGGCTGTTAGATCGGTATTCGCCAAAATAAGCTGTTCCCCGTCTAAGCTCTGAAGTCGCGTGGTTTTGATACCTATTTGGTTAACGGTACCGGCCATATCGCCAATAACAATAAAGTCACCAATCTCAAATGGGCGATCTAACAGAATAGAAAAGTAGCTAAACAGATCTTGCAAAATTCCCTGGGAGGCGAGGGCAATGGCCACCCCCCCAATGCCCAGACCGGTAACCACAGCGGAAATGTCAAAGCCGAGGTTATCGAGAACAAAAACAATGCCAACGGCCCACAGCACCACCCGTACAGCCGGGATGAGGGCATTGAGGCTCTGTCGCATATTGGGCTGATGGCGATGGATATACCCATAAATGCGCAGGCTATATTCGGCCACTGACCCCACCAACTGCAGCAGCAGTAGGGTGGCAAAGATAACCCCCATGGCCGTTAGCAGCTGGGAGACGGTGGGGGCCAGGGTGAGGCTTTGCAAACTGACATAGCAGGAGCCTAAATAGAGCAGCCACAGGGTAGGGCGCTCTATCAGGCGGACGAGCTGATCGTCTAATGTGGTGATGGTGCGCTTGGCCCAGCGCTTTAGGCGACTGAGGATAATACGTTTGAGCAGGTGTGCGATCGCAACTCCCACCCCAATACTCAGTAGCGCAATGCCATAGGCGGCAACGGTATTGCCTAAAAAAGTTTGCTCTAATACGTCAGGCACTGTGGGGGCTAAAAGCATCATCCTGTCTAAGGTAGCAGGGGAAGGGGATAAAAGTAGCGCCTCATCTAATCTCTACGGTAGTCATTGATGACGGTCATTGATGACCAAACCAGACCACATATTCCGATGGTATTCTCGGCTTATGCTTAAAAAGACAGCCACAGCCATCACCGTTCAAATAAAATACCGTTGCTCATTTAGGGTATGACCCGATCTGCGAGCTATGCCATGGGCCAATGTTTGCCCAATAAAGTCATAGCGAGGATCCGCAATGCCAACAAAATTTATCCTTCTACTCGACGCACGGAAACCATGGTGGAGATTTCGGACATTTACGAAGCGTTGGCAGGTACGATTCCTCAGAATCAAAACAGTGAGCCGGGCTTTCTCAGTCTTTCAGAGACCAATCTCCCCACACCTCCCCAGGTTGTCTCAGTAAAGTCCCTTTGCATCACCTGGGGCTACCATTTCTACAACGATACCCCTGTCGATCAGATGGCTATCGAGATCGACAAACCGACATGTGCTCACCTGGGGCTGCTGATATTGTCATGTCTGTTCCATCCAGCCCCAAAGCGAACGGTGGTTTGTCTGCCACACAAACGGTCCACCATCAAAGAACTTCGCATCGACTACGACTGGACGGCCAATCACGACTACCCAGGCTACGTCGCTCGCCCATTCCGATTTAACTTCTACCCACAGCCACAAAAGCGGCACCCTTGGCTGTACACGGCTATCGACGTCAGTGAACTACCAATCGTGACCCTTACCAACCGTGATGAGATGATTACCTCCCACGAACAACTCTCTGGGCGAGATGTGGCCCTTGGGTTTGGGTGTTTTCGAGGGGCGGCTCTATTCGCAGAACTCCTGCTCAATGCCAGCTTAGATGAGACGACAGAGCGGGAGTACAGACTCGAGGGCGAGCTTGGCCGTAGGGGTGTGGGACCGGGTAGTTCGGAGTTGACCCTATGGCTGCCGGGTAGTTTAGGCTATCTTGATGCACCGCCGCTTGTCTGACGCATAATCGAGCGATGCCCATAGAAGCATTTCCTCAAACCAGGTGAATCACTTGAATTCGATAACGATACGTCTAGCCAAGCCAAATGATGCTGAAACCATTGCTGCTTTTAATCGAGCCATGGCCCAGGAGACAGAAAATAAGGACCTAATTCCTGAGGTGATTTTGGCGGGGGTGAGGGCCTTATTTGAGCATCCAACCCGGGGGATCTACATTGTTGCAGAGACTGAGGGTAACGTCGTGGCGTGCTTAATGATCACGCCACAATGGAGCGGCTGGCGTAATTGGGTATTTTGGGTGGTGCAAAGCGTCTTTGTGCAGGCTGACCATCGTCGTCGTGGCATCTATCGCAGCATGTATGGATTGGTTAAAGAACTTGCTGAGGAAGAGCCTGGGGTTTGTGGATTTCGTTTGTATGTTGAGCAGGATAACGATCGGGCGCAAGAGACGTATAGGGCTCTGGGAATGACCCAGAGTCCCTATCGTTTGTTTGAAGAGTTAAAGTCTGATGTTTAGCTAAGCCGCACGATGGAGGAAAAACCAGACTCCGCAGATGGCTAAGAAGATTAAAACCAGGCAAATGAGGAGATAGTTGGGTTTCTTTGGGGGCGCTTCTGCGATCGCAACCTTAGCCACCGTGCAGTCACCCAGGCTATAGCCCTCTCCAGGCTGTAGGGTCACAACCACCGTTTCATCGTCTTCACAGGCAACCGCATCGGCCAGAGGGGTCACCTCAATACAGACGTCCGTTTCTCCTTTTGGTAAGGTCACACTGCGATTAATTGCCTTATAGTCCTTACCCTCGGTGGCGGTTCCACCTACGGCATAACAAACTACCGTATCCTCCATCACAGGTTCGTTGGCGCAGATCAAGAACTTACCAGTATCAATACAAATTTCGCCCTTTTGGGGTTCAGCTGCCTTAGGATCGGGGGACTTGATTTTGATCACCGCAGCAGGCTTCAACAGCAATGAGGTATCAATTCGAAAGTGCGACTTTGAGGTGTGACGCTCTGCAAAAAATAGTTCAAAGGCGTAGTTTTTACCCTTTTCCAAAACCAGAGCTTCGCCAGAGGGTAGGGTCTTGGTTAGCTGAGTCCCTCCATCCGTAATCATCAGATCGATGTCATCCGTCAAAGAGTTATGCACTCCCCCCAAATCAATCACAAGTTTGCCATCGATAAACACCCACAGGTCATCATCTCCGGTGAATGTAAATTTCTCATGGCCCTGGTAGGTAAACTCGGAATGGATCTCGTAGGTAAAGTGATAGTTGTGCTTACGCCCTTCATTGCCAAACAGCTGGTCGTCAATGGGAAAGAACTGCAGGTTCTCATAGGTAAAGATCCCATCGCCGTTGCTGTCGTCTAGAACAATGTCTAATGCGGTATTCTGGTTAATTGATTCAATATCTCGATACCACTGGACAAAATACTCTTTACACGTGGATGATTTACCCTTACCACCGTTATAAATGGGTTTACGGTCTTCACCTAACAGGGGTTCAACAATATTTTTCTCGGGGGCAATGACATGCTCAAAATCAGGGTGACTATCTTTGAAATCACGAATTTTTCCAGATAATGTAATCTGTGGCATGGTAGGCTCCTTAGGTTGAAAATAAGCAGGTGATTTTTCATACAGTTGCGATCGCAATTTTTCCAGACGATACGTACGCAAATCTGCCCATAGTGCAGATAAAATATGACCTACAAAATTGTGAACCTACGTAACAACCCACAGTTTTGTCAGCGGCGAGACCATGACAACTCAGGCAATTCTCATAGGGGCTCACCACAATAGACGGCATGTGCTGAAATTGCCGGACACCCCCATCCACCATGCCAACTCCACAGCCCAAACAGCCGTCTCGTCGCGGCCTACTAAAATACCTGGGACTTTTACCCGGTGCAGTCGCCCTCCCATCGGCACTAAAGACCTCGGCGCCGAAGACGTTGGGAGCACG
>CALBPH010000115.1 GCA_937899365.1 uncultured Leptolyngbya sp. | reverse complement strand
AATTGTTATAACTTGCCTCAAGGAAGATCCAAATGAAGAAATTGACAAACAAAAATTAGATGTCATAGTCGCGTTGCTTCGAAAGCTCGGCGGAGATGCAGAGATCGAGATTTTGGATATAGAGGAAGGCAGCGTGAAATTAACGCTAGGTGGCTCTGAGGAAGCGCTTCAGAGGCTGCAAGAACTCTTCGATTCAGGAGAATTAAAAGAGGTTGAAGGTCTTTTAGTCCAAGACGTTCATCTACTCACACAAAAAGAGATTGCTGAGTCAATTAGGAATACTAAAAGCAAACACTTCTCAAACGGTATTATCTTCAACATTATTGTGATAAACTGCCTGCCTGAGGACGTGCAGTTTTTAATGCTTGATCTATCTAACAGAGCAAGATTAAGGGGCGTTTCCCAGTTCAGAATAAAGATAATGATTTGGAGAGAATTAATATTCTTGCTCTATGCCATAGCCTTGATAAGGCTGGAAGACCTTTTCAACAGTAATCCAGATGGTCGAAAGTTCGATGATTAAACAGGAGATATTTTTTAAGGATCATTTCTTGTGTTGATTCCGCTGTTGCCGAATCTTTGCCCAAGCTGCTCGAATCTTTATGCCGTGCTGCTTCTTGCGTTCCGGTGTCCACTGTTTGCTATAAAACTCTGATACTCTCTCAGTACCCTTTAGATTCAGTTCTGGCTTAAGCTGCTCCATCCATTTCCGCTCAGCATCACCCAGCGTAGCCGTAATCCGTCTACTCGGTTCAGGCTCACATTCTTCCAGAATCTCAAAGGTGAATGAATCTAAGCTATGTTCATTCGCTAAAGCCTGCATTGCTTTGGATGTATGCTCACCTTTTTCTAGTTCTCTGAGATGGCTTTTCCAGCGCTGCTCGATGTTTTTGGACAAGCCCACATAGCGATCACCCGTCACCTTATGGGTGATCAAATAAATGCCGATAGTCATTGGTTTTCTAAAAAAGGACAGGGGAAGCCCTGCACCGCTGACAATGGCGGTGCTATCAAGGGCTAAATTTTTGTTGTCTAAGCGCTTTCTCTAAGGCTCTCAATCATGGCCACCAGGCGATCACAGTCCTGGGTAGATAACTGGCTCGGGCTCGTACAGCCGTCAAACTCAGCCTGAATGATGGTCTTTACTGCCGCCGTCTCCACTCCCTCTATCTGCCGTGCCTCCAGTACCGGCTTACACTTGCTATAGGCAGACTCCGGCATAGGGGCACCGTCTGACAGCCAGCTCAGCAGCGTATCTGCTAGTTCTTCCCCTGGGTTGAGGTGGGTGGTATTTGATAGCTCTGGGCATCGGGACTTAGAAATGGTGAGCAGATGGTTTAAGTCCAGCTCTCCCGATACGTCAAACTCATACTCAATACCGCTAGCCTGGATTGGAGCGGTCCCCACCTTGCGAGGAGCGGCTACGGTCTTACCCTTGCGATTGGTGGTTTCTTCCACTACCCATTCTGTCTTGGTTCGCATGGTGGCGATGATGTGAGCCGGACTCGATAGCATGGCATCGATCAGGGCACGTTCTAGCGGTCGCACATTGCCCCAGGCCCGAAACGTATTCTCAGCTCGACCCGTTTCATTTAACTCCCAAAACCAGGCATGGCTAAGGCTATCGATGATAATCACATCGTAGTCACTACGGCCAGCGGTCTTGATTAGCTCTATGTAGTGGCTGGGGTGATGGTTGGTGAGAGGTGCGGTATCAAAATCAAATAGGTCGGCGTACTTGCTAGCGCTGCCGTGTTCGGTGTCGATCAGGGCAATGGAGCCGCCTAGGTGCTGGCCAATTTTCAAGGCGCTGTAGGTTTTGCCAGAACCGCTGGGACCGGCAACGGCAAATCTAAGACGGGATTGTGTCTTCGTTGCTTTTTGAAACATGGTTATTCTCAGGTTAGGTGTAGCGAGTGCGGGGCACTACTCCCGCGTTAGTGCATCAGGTGCTAAAAGATTTCGTCGCAGCTGCAGGGGTTGGGGTCGTCATAGCCACCAATCAAGTAAGCGTGGCTGAGGATACGCCACTCTACTTTTGAGCCATCATTGACAACCTGTTGATGAATCTCGGCCAGGGCTTTCAACATTTGACGACTGCCCCACCGTCTCAGCATTTGCTCTAATTCGCTTTGATCAACGCCCCATTCTTCAGCCTGTTGATCTTGTTGTTGTTCTCGGCTCTCCTGGTCTCTCAAATAGGCCAGCTCAACGGGTTCACATACACGCATGGTTAACACTCCTAAAATGACTAAATAAAGCCCCGCAAGGGCAGGGTAAAACTGACCTAAGCCGCTAACGGAACGGGCACAGGTGGGGACTGTGGACCGTCATTGAGATAGTCATTTAAGGAACTAAACCCGAGGTGACCGAGCACTGCATAGCCATGCTTGCAACACCCTTTACCCCAGAACTTGATTTGGTTTTGATAGTCTTCACAGGTGCAGGTAACAGCTGTGGGTGACACTTCCACCACATAGGAACTACCCTTGGCCTCGTTATGGACGGTGTAACGCTGGGCATCAGTGGCCCACAGCACCACCCGCAAAGCCTTAGCCATCTGCCGCCGCCACTGGACAAAGTGACGCTTAAACGCCCGCTTAGGAGCAAATGAAGGCCGATAGCCAGGTATCCAGACCCAAACAACACTCCACCACTCACGGACCTGTAGCTCAGTCACACGACGATAGAGGAGTCCACACATGCGACGTAGAGCCGCAGCGGAGTAAACAATATTAGAAGGGGTTACCATTAGAAAACCTCTTTATGGGGTAAAGTTGCGCAATCGCTTTGCTTACCAGGCGTCCGGCGATTGCGCTTCAATCTTATTATTGCATGGGGGACACGCATTTGATGTTAAGTTATTGTGTGGGTGACATGCTATCTATAAATAATTCAAATATGGGTGACATGCTATATTTGATGGGCTGAATCAAGAAACCCCATGGCCAGAAAAGGCGGCAACCCAGCCCTGAAAACATCTGAATACCAGGAAAAGCATGGCTTTCAGAAGCGCTACAGCTGGGATGAGCCTTGTGACAAAAAGATCTACCTCCGAGTACCCGCCAGCATGAAAGAAAAATTACCCGATGGCTGGCAAGAGATTTGTAGGCAAGCACTAGCAAACGCAATAGAGCAGAGCAATACAGAAGAAGAGTAACAACTAAAAAAGATTCTTTATTGCGTGTCACCCATGCATATAAATGATATAATGGCTGTAAGCACATGGGGGTAGATGCCCTCGTGGGACCTTACAAAAACTGTTGTTTTGCGACAGAGAGAAAACGGGTCAGTTGGGGCGGAACCCCACGAAGTCGGAGAAGGCAAGCTTAGACCTGTGAAACAAACCGGAGAAACGCCCAGAGCCCTGCTAGCGGGCAGTAAGCCAACAACGGGGGACTGCCACGGGGAAACCAACCTAGCCGGTGGCCACCGGCTAGGAGTGCAGTACACAGCCCAGGGAAACAGGACGCGATCCAGGCCATAGAGAGGCTAGAGGGAGATAACAGCAACCTGAGGAAAGGGGGTGATCTTAAAAGCCCCCCATAGGCTGACCACACATGATCAAACTAATGAGCCAGCTAGAACTAGACCCTAAACCTGAACAGCTTGAGCAATGCCCATGGGCAAGACCCCATAGAGACGGTGTAAGTCTTGGCGTAGTGCTGGCGGTGCCGTGCCCGTTGCCCTATTGGTTGTCTCCGTGGGTGCGATCGCAAAACTGGAATCTAAATCCAGCCTGTGACCGTGGACAGTGGGCTGTACTCGTTCAAGGACCAGGGGCTCAGAGGTTGCTGAACTGGCTGAGGCCTCCAGCCAGCCATGGAAGTCTAACGGCTGGGAATTATTTACCCTGGTAGTCGGTGGGGGTCGGAAGCTCAGAAATTATGCTCTGCTCCAGCCGCTGCCCACGTCGATACCCTTACCCCTTCTCTTTTTTCTCTCTCTTCTAAGTCTCCCCTCTAGTGTTTTTGGTCCCAAGAATATATTAGAGCGTATTCAAGCAACGCCCTCTACAAGAATCAATGAAAAGCACCAAAATCTTTGTAGTGCAATGAATACGCTATTCTCAACCAATGACCGAAAACACGAAACTGAAATGTGGAGTGGAGCGAATGCGGAACGGAACAACAACACAACTCTCTAAGTCTTCCGCCCCTCTATCTAAGCTTTTTGTTAGGTGTCGCTATTAAAATCAAAATCTAACAGGACATCATCGACATTTAACGCCAGAAAATCATCCAAAGATGTGTAAAGCCAACATAGAGACGTATCTTGATCTGGTTTCATGATTTCAAATCCCAGTGTCGTGGCAAATGCCTCTAGGCGTGGATGGATAGCAAGACTGTATACCTCGCTCAGTTCTGGGTAGTCTTCGTGGATTTGCCGAAGGGTAGCTTGGGTATCTTTAGCCAAGAGCAAGGCATTGTCATAATTCCAGAAATCTGGGTGAATGGCCCAGCTACGAACGTAAGCAATATGACAATTGGAATCTCCGAGAGGAGCAAACTGAATTGTATCCTCAGAATTTAAATGGATTCGATTGAGATGCAAGCTCTGGCTAGGAGGCAGATCAAAGGCTATTTCTGAGTCCTGGTGAATGGGAAAAATGGCTGCAAAAGCAATGGGTGTGTTTTTAGGAGAAAACCTCAACACCCGAAGTCCCTGAGGGTATCGCTGAGCCCATTGCCGTAGTCCTCGTCTTGCATTATTCAGCATTGACATAGGGCGTTTATTGTCAAAACTAAACACTCCCTCTAGCAAGCGGGCTATGTGGGGAACATCACTCCGAGGATTAAAGGCATCAGCATTAATAGTTCCAGGCTGATTGCTAGAGGGAAGCTCAAAACTTTCCGGTATATTTAGGCTGATTCTGGTCTTATTGCCGCTGAACAGTTCCCGTCGGACTAACTGCTTTGCGACAAACTTATTGATCATCAGGCCCGCTGAACGCGGAGCGCCCTGGCCTTCTGGATAAAACAACGTAGCAGCTTCGCTGTGGGAGCAAAAAAAGCTACTGATTCTGCGATTCAGGGTCGTGATGGGTGCATTTTCAGAACCATGCTGCTTTAGATAACCGTATCCCCAGAGTCTAACAAAATGACGTGCTTGGGTTGGTGTTAGACCCGATTTGCCAATGAGGTGATTGGCATAGCGCTGTTGGCACGTTTCAGGGAAGCATTCTTGAACGTCTGTGGGCTTGATCTCTTGAGGCATCAAAATCCGGCTATTGAATTCTGGTCAATCGCTTTGAGTAAACAGAAAACTCTCTATCATATTAACTCATGTCATCTCATAGCGCCTCACAGTAGGCCATAATTCTTGACGAGAAGTTATTCTATGGTCGATTAATTTTCCTGGTTCTAAGGCTTGCTGCGCTGGTGAAATCACTGGCGAAGTGGTTTAGGAGCTAGGTAAAACAACGCCCCGCCCTTTTGATGTTGGGGCATTGCTTTGGGGTTTCCTTGTAATGCTCATACTTAAAGCTGCTCAAGCTTGAGCTTGCGTGTTTCCCAGTCGGGCAGCATGCTGCTTAGAAATTCATAGAACTGATTGCTGTGGTCTGGATGTTTGAGATGGCACAGCTCATGGATGATGACGTAGTCAATGCAACGTCGTGGGGCTCGAATTAGCTCACGATTAATCAGTAGATTGCCGGTGGGGGTAAGGCTGCCCCAGCGCTTTTGAAGACTGCGAATCATCAATGTGGGCTGTGTATATCCCAACGGGGCAAAGTGCTGAAAACAGGTGTCTAATCGTTCCTGCTGTTTCTTTTTTGCATGGTTCAGATACCAGGTGTCTAGGAGCTGCCGTACAGCATCAGTATCCTGAGGTGTAGGGGTGTGGATGTGGATATAGCGTCCTATCAGCTTGACACTCCTATGCTCAGCGCTATGGACTTTTAAGCGATACTGTCGGCCCAGGTAGAGGTGCGTTTCACCACTAACGTACTGACGTGGTGGTGTGCGTGGTTCAAACTGGTTAAAAAACTGTTGTTGCTTGAGTATCCATCGGGCTTTTTCTTTGACCCGCCGATCTACGATGTCGAGGTCTGCTTTTTCAGGTGCTGTTACCAGAACTGAACGGTCAGGCTGAACGGCGATATCAAGGGTGGTGCGGGGACGAAACTTGACGTCGAAGGAAATGGCTTGTTTGCCGTAGGTTACCGTTCGGGTGATGGAGGCCATGAAGTAGATGGTTTAAGGCTACTGATGAAAGCTCAGCCGGTTTTCGGCAAGTCGGATGGATTCGTTGAGAATCTGATCCATCTCGGTGGAGCTGAGGTCAACCTGATGCTGATCAATGATGACGTCATAGAGATAATCATCAATGGTGTTTCTCATATCGTTTTTGATATCGTCGTTGTCTCTCCAGTCACGAATAATGCGTTGTTGAATGATATCAAGAATTGATCGAGCCGCAGCAATGCTTATCTGATAAAGCGCTTGGCCATCTTCAACCTGTTCAGCCAAGAGCGGTCGGAGGATACCAAAGAAGGCTTGCGCATCTTCATTATCTCTTAGTTCATCTGGAATGTTGTCACCACGACGGTTAACAACGGAGTCCTTAACGAATTCAGTTTGTTGGAGGTATTCCAGCTCAGAAATGCGCTTTTCTCGAAAGTCATCAATAGCTTTCTGCAACATTTCTGAGAACTTTTGATAGAAGGCTGGGTCGTCGTCGTTCTTCTGTGTTATG
>CALBPH010000114.1 GCA_937899365.1 uncultured Leptolyngbya sp. | reverse complement strand
GGATTTGAAAAATACTGCTTTACTGATTTAACAAATGCAGGCCTACAAACCGTTTGCTGAGTAAAGATACTATCCGACTTTATTGAGAATCCCTAAAGAGTGATTGAAAAAATAGTTGAAATTAGTTAGCCGCAATAGTCCAATTCAAGGACTGCACCAAAACTGAACTGATTTGATTAGGACAATGGTGAAAATGTAGTCTCCAAGACTTGCTCCTGACGAGTCTTGACCTGACATAAAGCCAATCGTCCTACAACACAAGCAGTCTACTCATGTTGACTCGTTCCTTGCCCTTCCCACGACTAGCCTTATTCGTTGTTGCTCTAGCAGCAGTCACCTCCTCACCACTATCGGCAGCGGCTCAACTACCGTCTTTACCGAGTAATAATGCGACCAATAATGAAGCGTCGGCACCTCTGCCCAATATTGCCCCACCTGCCGAAACAGCCTATACCTTAGGTGCTGGGGATGTTGTCGGTGTTGACATCTTTAAGGTGCCACAATACAGCGGTGAGAGCGAAGTTGCCGTAGATGGCACATTAAATCTACCGTTGGTGGGGCCAGTAAATGTGGTAGGACTCACTATTGATGAAACAACGGCCCTACTTTCCAGTAAATATGGGCAGTACCTCAGACGTCCCCTAGTAACCCTAACTCTGCGCAATCGACGTCCGTTGCAGGTAGGTATTTCCGGCGAGATCAACAGCCCCGGTGCCTATACCCTCACCCAAACAGGTACTCAAGCCCCCAGATTAACCCAGCTGCTAGAACGGGCAGGTGGTGTGACCCAAGTGGCCGATATTCGTCAAATTCAGATTCAACGTCCTGGTCGAGAAGGTAGTCAACAGACATTTACCATTGATCTTTGGCAGCTCCTGGAGACGGGCAGTTCCCAATACGACATTTCCCTAAGGGATGGAGATTCGATCTTTATTCCCACGGGCACGATATCTCTTCAGGATTCTACGCTATTGGCGGATGCTAGTTTTGCTGCCAGCGTCAGTGAAGCGATCAATGTAGCCGTCATCGGTGAAGTGTATCGGCCTGGTCCTTATACAATAAGAGGCGGTCAGGCAACAACTAGAGATGCGGGTGTACCTGGTGCATCATCTGGTTCGTCCACCCCCACGACAGTTACACGAGCCCTGCAAGTGGCTGGCGGCATTAAACCCCGAGCCGATATCCGTAAAGTTCAGGTGGTGAGACCTACGCGTTCTGGGGGTTCCCAAGTAATTGATGTCGATTTGTGGCAGCTGCTAGAAGCTGGTGATGTCTATCAGGATGTTGTTCTACAGCCTAACGATACTATTTTTGTTCCCCAAGCCGTTGCGCTGAACCCGGAAGAGGTGCCCACAGTTTTAGGGTCTAGTATTTCACCCAACTCTATTCGGGTAAATATTGTGGGTGAAGTAACTCGTTCAGGAACAATTGAGCTAGACCCTAATACCTCCTTAAGTCAAGCCATCCTAGCTGCAGGTGGATTTAACCGTCGTGCGCGCGAAAAGGATGCTGAACTTATTCGACTCAATCCAGATGGCACCGTTGTACGCCGGAAAATTCCGGTTGATTTTGCTGGAGGGATCAATGATGAAAATAATCCCATTCTGCAAAATAATGATGTGATTATCGTCAATCCATCGGCATTAGCACGCCTCAGTGATGAAATTGGTACTGTTCTAGGGCCGGTTGGGCAAGTGATCACCAATGTCTTTTCACCCCTAAGATTTCTCAACATTCTTGATTAAGAACAACCCCTGTCATTCTCCAAGATTGTAATCTCCAGACTTTTCTACCAACTTCTATTATTTAATCACCTAATCCCATGAGAGCTGATACCCTTCCCTCATCATCGACTTGGATAGCCCCAGATCGGTTAACACCTGTAGAAGACGAAGGTGGTCTTAATGTAGGTGGCTTGTTTAAAACACTACAGCGAAAGTGGTGGATAATTGCAGGCATGACCGTAGTTAGTATGGGCTTGGCCACAACTAGAGTGCTTACTGAGAAGCCGATCTACAGTGGTGGCTTTGAAATTTTAGTACGGGCTCTAAGTACTGAGACTGAAGTAATCTCTAATGTCCCCGAAACAATCACAAGCCAAGAACGGGATGCTGTTGATAAGGATCTGCTCAAAATTTTGACTGGACCTGCCGTCTTGCAGCCAGTAGTTGAAGGGATTAAAGAGAAATACCCTAACTACTGTCCCTCCACCCCGACTAGTGCAGGGTCAACTGAGTCTCTAGAAGCAGTCACCTATGATCCCTGCTATCAGACTTTGGCAAGCCGTCTACGGGTAAATCAGCTGGGTAAAGGCTCAGATATTATCCGCGTAACGCTACAAGATCCTGATCCCAAAACAGTACAGGTTATTTTAGGGTTAGTCTCCCAGGCCTATCTTGCCTATAGCTTAGAGTCTAAACAAGCCGATATTCGCCGAGCTATCGAATTTGTTGAGCAAAAATTACCTGATCTAACCAATAAGGTAGATTCTTTGCAAGATCAGCTGCAATCTTTGCGATTGAATTACAACATTATTGATCCAGATTCCCGCGGGTCTCAGCTATCGGGACAGGTAAATACATTCTCCAAACAACAGCTGGATTTACAGATTGAGTTAGAACGAAATCGTGCCACCTATGAAAACTTGCGCAGCCAGCTGGGGGGCTCACAAGAACAAGCATCGTCTGCTGCCCTAGATCAAAATCCGAGATATCAGTCTCTGCTGAGCTCCTTACTAGAGCTAGATTCACAAATTGCAGAAGCTTCCACACTTTATCTCGACAGCAGTCCTGATATGGAAGTATTGCAGGAGCAGCGCCAAAATTTACTGGCTCTATTAGACGCGCAAGGTGAACAATCTCAACGAAATTTGCTCAGCCAAATGCAAGCTTTGGAGGCACAAGAGCGTTCACTCAATCAGACAATGCAGGGGTTGAGTTCAGATGTTGATGAGCTTTCAGGCATCTCGCGAGAATACGTGGATATTCAGAGAGAGCTGGGCATTGCAACAGAGAACTTAAATCAGTTCTTAGCTAAACAAGCGGCCTTAGAGATTGACTCGGCCCAGCGTGAAATTCCGTGGGAAATTGTGACGCCAACCACACAGCCCAGTCCCCAAACCGTCAGTCTGATACAAGACTTGATCGTCGGTGGGGTACTGGGACTGTTATTAGGGGCTGTCCTAGCTTTGCTACTTGATAAATCGACCGGTGTACTCTACTCCGAGAAAGATATTCAACGCGCAATGCAGCTGCCGATCTTAGGTAAAATTCCAACGCCCCAGACGATTGTTCCGACAGTACTTGATCCGGCCAGAGCCTTACAGCTAACAAATGGAGAAATTGAGAATGTTGCTGGCCATAGCTCAACTGCTAACAATGGCTCTGTAATCGATGATCCGTTTATGGAAGCGTTTCGCTCACTCTATACCAATCTGAGACTGAGTAGTTCAGACCAACCGCTCAAATCGTTAGTGGTGAGCTCAGTGATGGATAACGAAGGCAAATCAGTAGCAGCCATTCACCTGGCAGAAGCTGCAGCGTTGCTTGGGCAGCGAGTCTTGCTGGTAGATACCAATCTACGTGATCCTAAAATTCATAGCTATCTCAAATTGCCCAATGACGCTGGTTTGACAGACCTTGCGTTGAGTGATGCCAGTGAGCTGACCAAGAGCACATTTCTCCATGAGCCCATTGATGGCCTCAAAGTGCTTTGTGCAGGAACAAAAGGTCATGATGCCGGTCATATATTAACAACCAAGCGAGTTCAGAGGCTAATTCAGCAGCTTAAGCCTAGATTTGACCTAGTAGTGTTTGATGCACCATCACTTCTTGGCCAGTCAGATGCTTATTTAGTTGCAGAACAAGTGGATGGTATGTTGATTGTTGCCCGCCCTGGTCAACTAAAACAGAATCTACTTGATCAAGCCATGGACCAGCTGCGAATTGCCAACGTTAATATCTTTGGTGTCGCTATTCGAGAAAGTTAAATACTGGACGGCCAAATTTAATGCCTCGTTGATGGCATTGTGGTCGCTCTCAGCATTAGACTTTGAGATATGGGGAGAGTGTTGCTAGGTATAGGCAGCACTCTCCTTATGCGTATAAAGGTGCTAAACCCCATTCAAGATCGTCATTTTTTTGACAAAAAAATGACGATCTTGAATGGGTCAAAGGGTTTACGAACTCTCTCCCTATTTCACCCTTAATCTGTTCTAGATTTTTCTAGACAATTCTGAACTCTATGTCCAGTGTTTTCTCAGCACCCGCCGCTGTGTCAGCAGTGGGACCATATTTGAATGCCCGCGCGATAGTTGATGTCAACCAGCAAGGTATCCTTGAACATCGACTATCGCATTACAGCGAGGGGATGCAGGCTAACATTAGCTTTTTGGAAAATCCAGACTGGTGTCAGTACTATTTTGATACCCATCATCGGACAGAGACTTTTGGTACTCGATGGTTGGCGGCAACGGGACGTTGGGATGACAAAATAGTGGTAGATATTGGCTGTGGTCCAGGAAATGTCTATGCCACCGTAGGAGGGCAACCAAAGACTTTAATTGGTGTAGATATTTCTCCTAGAGCTTTGAAAATGGCCGTAAGTGTTGGTTATACTCCACTGCTGGCCGACGCCCATAATTTACCATTAGTTGATAGATTTGCCGATATTGTGGTGTTAAATGCCACATTGCATCACTGTGATGACATGGCCAGGGTGCTTTCAGAAGCTGCTCGTCTGGTAAAACCTGGTGGCATCCTGTTGACGGACCAAGATCCACAACGTTCTGCTTGGAACTTTAAAGGGCTAGGCTTGCTGCTACGACAGGTTCGCTTTCCTTTTTATAAGCTGATAAACAGTGTTCATTATTTGCCTAGGGAACATCGACTGGCCAGACGCGCAACAGAACTCCATAACCGTAAGCCAGGGGATGGCTTGGATATGGAGTTTTATGCGCAAGTACTGGAACCGCTGGGATTTATCGTTGAAGTGCATCCCCACAACCATGACCTCGGTGCAGAGGTGCTCGAAGGAGAATATGGCAAAAGTTCCTGGCGATTGCGTTTGAGTCAGTGGCTATCAGGCATTGATGTGAAGTCAGCTGCCGCTGCCCAATCTATGATCTGTATTGCTACTTGCCTGGAATAATATAGCGTTGATCACATTGGTGTTGCTGAGCCTTGGGATGATTTTCTCTGAAAGATGCTGCAAAAAGGCATATCTAACCAAGTGGTTCATTCTCTCAATCAGCAACGGTAATGATTTTGCTAGTTGAGTACTTGTTGCAACTCGTTGAGTTTATTTTGAGCCTGATTCCGCAACTGTTGGGCTTCGGTAAAGACAGTAGTACCTGCTGGAACTGTTTCTAGGTTGTTGATCACCTGCTGTAACTCCGCTTGTAAGCCACGAATTTCACCTCGATCAGCTTTGTCGATGAGCTGGACTATCGTGTTGCGAACTTTCTGGATGGTGGCAACGGCTTCTTGCTCCCTAAGTTTTTGGGTTTCTATTTGGCCTTGATTAACGATGTATTGAGCTTTTATCTTTTGTGCCTCAATATAACCAGGGCTACCCTCAGGCACTCTATTTAGAGCCTTAATGGCTTCTTGCCAAAGTTTGTCTGCCCGTTCCCATGTGGTAGCGGGATGGGGTGGTCCCTGTACAAGCTGGGCTGCTTGTGAGCCATAATTTTTAGCTACGGTGACCAGGTCATTAGACTGTTGAACATCCGCTGTGGTCCCGACTAAGTTGGAGTAATCTCGTTGAAATGCTTCTAATCGTTTTTGAGCCTGACTACTTGCCAATGTGCCGTTAGGAATTTCGTTTAATTGGTCCATCCCTGTTTGCCAGTCAGCTAGAGCGGTCGTTTTCTCAGCTGAGGTTTGTACGGCTTGATATTGTGCTTTGGCGGTTTCCACAGTTATCGTGCCGGTTTCTAGCTGTTGCAGCGCATTTTGTTCTTGAAAAATTTGAGCTTCAATACGACAGATCAGCGCCCGGGCATCTTGAAACTCGTCTAGGGTTAATTTCCAACCGCAGCTAAAGATCTGTCAGTAACGTTGGGGATAGTAGCCTAAATAGCACACTGGCAGTTGATCCAGATGTTTTTGGGCCTGGGCCGATTTGTCTGCACCGAGTTCAAAATCAGCGGCACTGGTGGCATTGTTGATTAGCTGATCGGCTTGCTCGGTGTAGATGATAGTCTGGCGATAGTTATGGTCCATGCGCATAAAACTTGGCAGCAACAGCATAGGAGCTACCTTGGATACGGGCCAACGCACCATGGGATAGGGGAGGTTAACAAACCAAATTCCTCCGACTAACGCTGCGACCCCAGCCGTCAAACCGACAACCCACTTGGCAGGACGAATAGCTGGATTTGGTAGGTTTAGCTTGGCAGCCTGTTTGAGGATTTTTTCGTCAAATTCTGGAAAGATATCATCGACAGCATCCTTTAGCTCTGCATAGGTAGCTGGGGCGCCTTCTTGTTCACACATCTTTTGAAGACGCTTACCTACAATATTACGGCGTATTTGTTCGGCGGGCTTGCCCTCACAAAGACGTTTGAGTTCTTTGTCTAATAACGAATAGGCACGATTGGAAAGACGAGGCATAGGTGATAGAAGGCTGACGCAGAAATTTAATACCTATGTCGTTGCCGACATTGAAGGTAAATTGAATCTGGTAA
>CALBPH010000113.1 GCA_937899365.1 uncultured Leptolyngbya sp. | reverse complement strand
AAGCTTAGCAGTACTTTCAAAGCGAAGGAGGGATTGTGTCCCCAGTGCGTCAGCCCAAACAGCCCAGTAAGATCATTGTGGCCCGCATTCCCGCATTAACTCAACAAGGCCCAGAGGATATCCCAGAGGATATTCCAGAGAGCTGAGTTCATCTGCCGCTTAACACCTGGGCTTTAAGCGATTCATGACTACCTGCCGGTTCCAAGCAGGCTAAGTCCTTACACACAAAACCGACAACACCTTCTGGTAAATCAGGCTGGATCGCAAACACCGTGGTGGGTAAAAAATCCTGACACAAAATAGAAATCTGTTCTTCCGAACTTTTGACCAGTGTGACATGTTGCAACCAGTCCATTGCTCTTAAGAATCTAGGGCTGGGCAGAGGCGCTTGTTCCTTCACGTGACTTAAGCTCTTTAGTGCTCACTCAGCCTGGCTGAGATACACCTGCTGTTCAGCTAACTGTGAGAGGCGAACTAAGTTTGCGATCGCAATCCCATTGGCAGAGGGTGTAGAATCATCGCGATAGCTTTTCTCCTGGCTGAGGAGGCGACTGCGCAAGTCATAGGCCGTATTGAAGTACCCTCCTGAGGTGTCATCCCAAAACCACTCGTCCTGTTCTGCCTGAACACGCTGGGCTTGCTGTAGCCACTCAGCTGACTGGGAACTATGGCTGTTAAAGGCCAAGCAAGCCTGCTGAATATCCAACAGTGCTTGGGTGAAAAAAGCATAGTCTTCAGATTGGGCAAGCACCGCTGCTTGCCCATCGTAATTGAGCCGGTAAAGCCGCTCGTTGCGCCACTGATTTTGAAGAATAAACTGTGCGGCTGTGACCGCCAAGTCAAGATAATCACTCTGTTCTAAGGCGATCGCCGCTTTGGCTAATCCAGAAATCATCAGAGCGTTCCAGGCTACAATCAGTTTGGTATCAGTGACAGGCGGAATTCGGCCTGGCCACTGCTGAGTATGGATCATTTCGACACTAGTCGCTGCCGGAAATCGTTGAATCTTTGGGCTTCCATATCGAGCTTGGAACAGTTTGGTTAATCCTTGCTTTGCTCGCCCACTCAGTTCGCTGCCTTCACGTCGTTGAAGAACGATCTTCCCTTCAAAATTCCCTGCTATGTCAATAATGAAAAACGCTTTTAGGGCCTCCAGCTCTGAAGGCTCTAAAAGCGACAATAGTTCAGCCGTTGACCAAACATAGAAAGTACCTTCTTCAGGTTCACTATTGGGCATTTTGAGACTATCCGCATCTTGAGCCGCATAGAAATACCCGCCAGTACCCGTCATCTCCCGCTTAACCCACTCAACCGTTAGCCTCATCGCCCGTTCTATCGCTGGGCTTTTCACGCCAAAACGGAGGGTCTCAGCCAAAAACTCAAGCATTAGGCCGCTGTCATAGAGCATCTTTTCAAAGTGGGGCACCGTCCAGGTCGGATCAACGGTATAGCGATGAAAGCCCCCTGCCACATGGTCAAAAATGCCGCCAAGGACCAAATCTAGGGCGCGCTGACGACAAATTTCACCCAGGTTTAAAACGGTTTTAGAAATTAATCGAGTGCCCTGTAGCGTTGCCAACCCATAGGGCATCATGGGAAAACTTGCCCCAGAGAGATTGGGAATTAAAGCTTGAGCACTTTCTACCAAACCTCGTGCAAGCAGATCTTCTGTTAGTGGTGTTGGGTGAGCATTGTTCTCTGCTAGGGGCGCAAGCTCTGCTAAGACTTGGGACTTAATAGACGTTAGTTGCCCAAGGTCATTTTCATAAATGTTATGCAGGCTTTCGAGCACCTTTAAAAAAGCAGGCTTTCCGTAAAGAGGCTCAATCGGGAAATAAGTTCCCCCATAAAAGGGAATTAAATCATCGGGCGAGAGAAACACATTTAAAGGCCATCCTCTTTGCCCAATCATTAGCTGAAGGGCCTGCATGTAGAGGCTGTCGAGATCAGGGCGTTCTTCGCGATCTACTTTTATGGGGAGAAAGTGAGTATTGAGATAATGGGCGATCGCATTATCAGAAAATGCCTCTCGCTCCATCACCGTGCACCAATGACAGCTAGAATAGCCGATAGAGAGAAAAATGGGCCGATTGGTTTGGCGGGCGAGTGCGATCGACTCCTTCCCCCAAGTCCACCAGTCAATTGGATTATCAGAATGTTTTCGTAAATACAGGCTCTGAGCAAGCGCTAACCGATTGGGCATGGGACTTAGGGAGATGAGAGGAGCACACAAGCGCTAATCGGCAGGTCTAAGACACAGGCTGCCTTACAGGCACAGCTTCCGGCTTTTTAACTGTGATCTCAGGAATCTTTGTTGATGTCTCAGTCGGAATTCCCTCAATGGGGCATTCTTCCGTGCCTAACGTAGAGCGCGTCAACGCTTCCACCTTTTCTTTCGCTTTTTCAGGATCTAATATCCACTCTCTGTAAAACTCATAAGGGCATTCCATCATCCCCTCATCGCCATCACCGGAATTGAGCATGCCGGTATAGCCACGGTGCAATAGCTTAAAGAGATGATTCTGAGACTGGGAATGCTTACGAAAGTCCCGAATCGCAAACTTAGAGAGAGCAGCATACTGAATGCCATTCTCTTCTTCACCACATTCTCCTAGCGTGCGACCATCAAACCCAATAACAGCAGAATGTCCAAAGTAACTATAAACCCCATCAAAGCCAGCCGCGTTAGCAACAGCAACATAGGTGTTGTTCATCCAAGCCATAGACTTAGACACCATGACTTGTTGTTCCTTAGCTGGATACATATAGCCCTGGCAGCGGATGACTAGCTCAGCGCCCTTCATGACACAATCTCGCCAAATCTCAGGGTAGTTACCATCATCACAAATAATGAGAGAAATCTTCAGCCCCTTAGGCCCCTCACTCACATAGGTACAGTTTCCTGGGTACCAACCTTCAATGGGCGTCCAAGGCATGATCTTGCGATATTTTTGAACAATCTCACCCTTGTCATTCATCAAGATCAGGGTATTGTAAGGGACTTTTTGGGGATGGAGTTCATGCCGTTCTCCCGTTAGAGAAAATACACCCCAAACCTTATTGCGAATACAAGCCTCAGCAAAAATATCTGTCTCAACACCTGGAATGCTAGAGGCTGTCTCCATCATTTCATCGGCATCGTACATAATGCCGTGAGTAGAGTATTCTGGGAAGATCACCAGATCCATACCAGGTAAACCGACCTTCATTCCATCAATCATCTCTGCAATTTTATTGCAGTTTGCCAACACTTCATCTCGAGTATGCAGTCGCGGCATTTTATAATTGACAACCGCTACACCCACTGAATCATTACTAGAAGAAATATCGCCATGAACT
>CALBPH010000112.1 GCA_937899365.1 uncultured Leptolyngbya sp. | reverse complement strand
TTGGCCGGGGCCGGAGTGGCCCATAGGAAAATCAGGCCGATGGGTATCGACCAGGGAAGCGACCGGTGCATGGTGTTTACTCCGTTAGATATTGTTCAATTAGCTCAGTGGCAGGTTCGATCAGTGCCCAGGTGCCATCGGGTTCTTTGCGAAAAGCAGCAAAAACTAGTCGCTCTGCGCGACCAATGGTGTGACCTTGGGAACGCTGGCCCAGGTTGGGACGGTTGATGCCGCAGAGGCGAAACAGGTAGGCGGGGACCTCTGGACTGGTGAGGGCAAGACAGTGATCATCCATAGGTTGGAGTTTGCCATCAAAGGGCATCCGCACCGGGTCACCGCCCAGCTCCAGGGTGATATCGCCCAGACCGCTGCTAATGCGATAGTTGCCCACCTGGTTACCGACCTGGAGATCCCAAGTTTGTTGAATGGTGATGGTGCGCGATGCAGGTTCTGACTGGCAGGCGGCCAGTAGAGTGAGCAGTGCCCCACCGGCTACCTGCACCATGCGTCTAGTGTTGAAGCTTAAAACCATAGCCCACATACTCCTCGTCTTCGTACAGCACCACTAGCCACGTGTACGGATCAAAGGCCAGGGGATAAGCAGCGCGTTCGGCTGAGACCCCGGCCCGCACTTCGATGGCGGTCAGGGTGCAGTAGGGCTCTTCGGCAATGGCTTCGATGGCCTGGCGGTTTTCTCGTTCAGGTATGGTGAGTAGCTGGGTGAGTTGTTGTCGTGAGAGAACAGCCTGGCTGGATATTATGTCCTGGCAAAGGTCTTTCTTGGCGGAAGCAGCTTTGGCTTGGAATCGGAGGCCCAGGCCCAGGCTAAAGCTGAGTAGCATGAGTAGGCCACTGGTGATGAGGCGGTAGCGTCGTTGTCGTCTAGGGCGTCGTTTGGCTCGTTGTTTAGTTTTTGGGCTCATGGGGTGCTCCTTGCTGGCTGCGACCAGGTGATGTGAGTATAGACGCAGTTTTCTACAAGAGGCAAGGGCTAAATCCTTATGGAGTAAAGCTTTTAGGATTTGTGCAATACTCTCTAAGTACGTGGCAACAAGGGTTGAATAATCGAGAAAAAAATGGAATTATTTTTGCAACAATAGCGTCATGCAAAAGGGGTGTTCGTCATGGGCACCCCTTTTGCATAACTTGGCATTGTGTAGCCAAATGCCTATGCGTTTTTCACCCGCTCCTTAAATCCCTTGCCTGCAGAAAAGGCAGGGATTGTGGTTGCTGGAATCTTGATCACTTCACCCGTTTTCGGATTACGGCCATCTCGTGCTTTGCGATCGCGGGGTTCAAAACTTCCAAATCCAATCAGGGCTACTTTCTCGCCATCTGCCACAGTTTCCATAATGGTCTTGATGATGGCAGATACGATATTGTCAATGACGTTTTTCGATAGCTCAGTAGAATCTGCGATCTCGTCAATCAATTCACATTTGTTCATAGTTAGTAAGCGCAAAAACAGGCTCTTGCTTTGTGACAGATGAAACCGGAGGACAAGCATTTCATGCCTAACAGAAAAATAAGTAGTCTGGGCCTTCATTGATATCGCTTTCAACAATGCAATAATAACCATCAGCAGTGGACCAGATATTGTCCATCAGTGAACTAAATTGACGTTTGAGATCGTCTTCATCAGTGTGTCGGAATGTAAGTTGATATATCCAGCCACCAATATCCTCTTCTCTAAGCCCTAACTCAGAGAAATAGCAGAGTTCAACCATGTCTCTCACAGTTTTCTCATTACGGGCGATGAACTTACTGTTGGCTTGAATATTTAAACTGATTGTGACCTTAGTAATTTTCATATCGCCGTCCGCAGAGACCTACGAAATACGCCAAGAGCATCATCTATGAATCCATTAACTGAAGCATTACTGCTTGAAATCGCTCAGTCCTGTGCAGGATATCAAACTACGCGTAAAATCAATTTCGCTGAACTGAACCAGTTGAGCATAGAAAATCCATTGGTCAGTCAAGATTTACCATCGATGCCGGGGGATTACTATCAGGTAGAGTTTGAAACACCGGAGCAAGCAACCGGATTTAGGGCGGAGCTAGGAAGTCGAGGGTTTACCAATGCCCATGTGACGACTAATGGCGTTGCCTTTGCGCTGGTTGTCATCAATGAGGATTTTGAGAATCCCTATCAGTGAGAATCTGGGCAATGGGAGCAAATCCTGGATTCTGTTCTGGTTTCAACCAGCCGTTAGCGATGTATGTAGATAGCGAGGCGTCCTGCGACATCCTCAGGCCTGTCCAATT
>CALBPH010000111.1 GCA_937899365.1 uncultured Leptolyngbya sp. | reverse complement strand
GTGTTTCCGGTGGCCAAAACCTGCGTTCGGTCCTGGCAAAACTTGACTCTAAACAACAGGCATTACTGCTAGGGCATGCTGTGCCCATGCCGGTGGTGGTGCGCACCAGACCCTACGATGCGGACTTTTATACAGAAATTGGGGCTACCCCATGGGATGAATTACCCAATGCCCAGGTATTTAAAGCGGCTGAAGCGGCCAGGGCCGACTTGGGATTTTAGTCTGCTAGCCAACCATTAAAAAATATAGCTTTACCCATAGATTTTGGCCAAAGCATAAAAGCGTTTAGCTAAAACCCCTGGCTCTTAATGATTTTATTATACCCGACTGATTTGGTCGGGTATATTTGACGCCATTTTATACCCCGTGATAGCGTCAAATTAATCTGTCATAAACCCATAAATCCATGACCCAGGCCATCGACCGCCCAATCACTCGCCAGTCCGCGACATTTAGCAATCTCAAATGTCGCGAATGTGGTGCCACCTATGACCTCACTGCTAAGCATGTGTGCGAAGAATGCTTTGGACCGTTAGAAGTTGCCTACGACTACGATGCAATTCGTCGTCAGGTCAGCCGTGAGAGCATTGCCGCTGGTCCTAATTCTATTTGGCGTTATAAAGCATTTTTGCCCGTTGCTACCGATGATCCCATTGATGTCGGTACCGGGATGACGCCGCTGCTTAAAGCGAATCGTCTTGCCCGTCGCCTGGGTCTTAAGGAGCTTTATATCAAGAATGATGCGGTCAATATGCCCACCCTAAGCTTTAAGGATCGGGTGGTTTCCGTGGCCCTAACCCGTGCCCGTGAGCTTGGCTTTACCACCGTTTCCTGTGCCAGTACGGGGAATCTGGCTAACTCCACAGCCGCCATTGCGGCCCATGCCGGTCTCGACTGCTGTGTCTTTATTCCCTCTGACTTAGAATCGGGCAAGGTGCTGGGCACGCTGATCTACGACCCCACCGTAATGGCCGTCCACGGCAACTATGACCAGGTGAATCGCCTTTGCTCTGAAGTGGCTAACACCCACGGCTGGGGCTTTGTAAATATCAACCTGCGTCCTTACTATTCCGAAGGGTCTAAGACCTTGGCCTATGAAGTGGTTGAGCAGCTGGGTTGGAAATTGCCAGACCACATTGTTGCTCCGTTAGCGTCGGGCTCTCTCTACGGCAAAATTTATAAGGGCTTCAATGAGTTTGTCAAAGTGGGCCTAGTCGATGACAAGCCTGTACGGTTTAGTGGTGCCCAGGCAGAAGGCTGCTCCCCCATCTACCAAGCTTATAAAGAAGGTCGCGACTTTATTACCCCGGTTAAGCCCAACACCATCGCTAAATCCATTGCCATCGGTAACCCCGCAGCCGGCATTTATGCCCTAGAAATTGCTAAGAAAACCAACGGTAATATTGAAGCGGTTACCGATGAAGAAATCATTGAAGGTATGAAGCTACTGGCTGAGACCGAGGGCATCTTTACCGAAACGGCTGGAGGCACCACCATTGCCGTTCTTAAGAAGCTGGTTGAAGCCGGTAAGATTAATTCAGATGAGAGCACCGTTGCTTACATTACGGGCAATGGTCTCAAAACTCAGGAAGCCGTTAGTGGTGCCGCTGGTGAGCCTTTATTCATCGATCCTAAGCTAGATAGCTTTGAGCGAGCTTGGGAGCGGGCCAATACCCTAAACCGTTTAGATTGGCAGCAAACCCAGGTCTAGAGGATTGCGATTACTCTGTAGGGGCGTTGCAGACAACGCCCATGTAGGGCGGTGGTCCAACCGATTACGGTATTCTGTCAAAGTTGATTCTGTTTTTCTTTTTGAGTTGTTGTTTTCATGGCTGTTAAAGTTCTTATTCCTACTCCGCTGCAAAAGTTTACAAATAACGAGGCCACCGTTGAGATTGGTGGTGATAATATTGTCGCGCTGTTGGATGCCCTGGAAGCTAAGTTTCCTGGGATCAAAGCACGTCTTTGTGACGACAGTGGTGAATTACGTCGGTTCGTTAACTTTTACGTAAATAGCGAAGATATTCGCTTTTTAGATGGCAAAGATACGGCGTTAAGCGAAGGTGATGAAGTCAGTATTGTTCCTGCCGTAGCTGGGGGCTAATGGGCTGACCGTCTGAGGGCGGAACAATAATCTTGTTACCTGATTTTTAGGGTGCTGCTATGGGGTTTATGACAGAACGCCAGCGGCACCTTTTTTTATTGATACTGGTTTAGTACACTGGAAATTAAATTTATTTCCATATTGTAGATGGTGTCGGTAGGCTG
>CALBPH010000110.1 GCA_937899365.1 uncultured Leptolyngbya sp. | reverse complement strand
AACACTTGAGCTAAAAGAGCGGATTGTCCATATTACGGATTGCCTGTACACCCATTTGCCCGACGACTATCGAGAGGCGTTGGCCATTATTCTCCGCTCACTACCGCCCGAACTCGATCCTGACAAAACAGATGATGATTTTGGCGATTTTATCTTTGCCCCCCTCTCCTTGTTTGTGGCTACCTATGGCTGTATCCCCCATCATCTAGATAGTTCCCTCAGCGCCCTTAAGGAGATTACCAAGCGGTTCTCGGCGGAAGATGCCATTCGCTATTTTATCAATGCCTTTCCCGAAGAAACGTTTGTGTTTCTATTAGATTGTGCAGAGGATGATAACTATCACGTTCGCCGTTGGGCCAGTGAAGGTACTCGCGCAAAACTGCCTTGGTCGCAAAAGTTAACCATTGACTATAAAAAGCCGCTACCGATTTTGGAGGCCCTTTTTGCCGATAAAACTCGCTATGTGACGCGCTCGGTGGCCAATCATCTAAATGATATTAGCAAGATCGATCCGGACCTGGTGCTCAGGATGCTTCAGCAGTGGATGACTAGTCAACGGCAGACAGACCAAGAGATGGCGTTTATTACTAAACATGCTTTGCGAACGCTGGTAAAACAGGGTAATCAAGAGGCTCTGGCGCTATTGGGGTTTGGAGTCAAACCAGACATTACCATTACGAACTTTGGTACCCATACGCCTAAGGTTAGGTTGGGCAGCGCGTTTGAGTTTTCATTGGATATTTGCTCGCATAAGTCTCAATCTCTTTTGGTTGATTATGTGATGCACTTTGCCAGTGATGGTAAGAAGCACCCTCAGAAAGTATTTAAGCTTAAGCAGCTTGAGTTGAAAGCAGGTGAGGTGATCACACTAAAGAAGAGACACCCCATGCGTCTGATGACAACGAGACGGTTACTGCTGGGGGAGCATCAGATTGTGCTGCAGGTAAATGGTCAGGCGTTTGGCTCGCTGACGTTTGACCTGATTGAAGCATAGTTATTGAGGCATAGATTGAAGCGTACATGGTCAAAACGTGCAACAGATGTCTGCGGAAGATGTGACATGGTTGCGATGCTGACAGAACTGCTGGGGATTTCTGCCCTGGGGCGGTTAGCCAACGGGTGACATTATTTAGGTGGTGGCACCGCTGGAGCTGGATGGGGACCGTCCTATGGAGCTGTTTGTGGCCATTGCCATAAGAAAGCTACGCACCGCTGACCCCGTCGATATTTTCTAGGGGCAGAGTTTTCGCTGTCATTTTTCGGTTTTTTCCTACCTTATCCTCTCCTATGAATCTTATTGCCATCACAGATAACCTTTGGGTCGCCCACCAACCCTTACGTTTTTTAGGGCTAGAAATTGGCACGCGCATGACCGTTGTTCGCCTGAGCAATGGTGAGTTGGTGCTAGTTTCGCCGATTGAGTTGGATGAACCCGAGCGCCCCGCGCTGGATGCGTTGGGGACCGTAGGGCATATCATTGCGCCCAATCTGTTCCACCACTTGTTTATGACTCAGGCTAAATCTCTTTACCCAAACGCTATGGTGTGGGGTGTGGACGGTCTGGCTGACAAACGCCCCGATCTTAAGCTTGATGCCCTGGTTAATCAGTCGGGCAGCTTTGCCCACGAGCTAGATTATTTACCTTTTGAAGGGTTTGCCGCAATGCTACCCACGGGGATTGCCGTTGCCAATGAGACTGTCTTTTTTCATGGTCCTAGCCGAACGTTGATTTTGACCGATGTTGCCTTTAATTTTGATCAAAACAGTAGTTTGGCAATCCGGGTTGCGGCTCGGATGCTGGGCTCCTATGACAGCCTCCAGCCAACTGTCCTAGAGAAGTGGGGGACGCGCGACAAGAAAAAGGTCGCGGCCTCGGTTCGACAAGTTTTAGCGTGGGATTTTGACCGGGTAATTCTTACCCACGGCAGCATTGTTGAAACTAATGGAAAATCAGCTTTCAAAGCCGGCTATGAGTGGTTTTTAGGACATTCACTGTAAGGAACAGGGCTGTACAATTTTGCGAGTTGCCCATGGTAATCGTATGCTCGACATTGCTGACCGCATTATCTATATGGAAGATGGCCGGTTGAAACCTAATCCTGCCGTGGCATCAGTGGGTAGGTAACTTTTCTACGATCTTCTACATAGGGCGAAGTAACCTGTTTCTGACAGGCGAGTGCTCCAAATCTGCTAAAACGCGATACTATTGGCGCTAACTTAGGGCCACATCTACGTTACATTCCGTGATTTTCCATGCAGATCCTTCACGGCACTTGGATTCCAGAATCTGGGGCTGACTTTATTCAATCGGGCCAATTCTATCTATGGGTCGAAACCACCGAAAGGAATCGAGACCAGACCGACGACGAGGAGCGCCACCCTCAGCATCTGGCGGCTGAAGAACTAGCCGAGCTACTGACCAGTGAGTTTAATATTTGCTCACCCGATCGGTATCCGCTAGCAGATTTGGTCGAGCCCTGTTATTTTCTATTGCCAACGGTGGATGGTCAGCCGTTGCCATCCCTAGAGCTATCGCGCTACCTAGAGATAGACCTGCCCGAGACCTTTGCCTTTGATTACTGGGAAATTGACGGTTACCCCATTCTAAATGCGGCCACCGTTAGAAGTAAAACAGCCCCAAATTCTGTTATTCCCCTGCTGAACGAGCTGCATTTTCTCACGTTGCACAATCTCAGTGAGATCCAACTGGGGGCAGACCTACTATTTTGGTTTCACTTTACCCAGGCATTAAAGCGGACTATTTTGAAGGATCACTATATTCCTGCCCTAAAATACAGAGCGCTAGCCCCAGTTAAGCGGCGGGCGGCGGGAAAGTCCAAATCAAAAAAATCCACAGCCCAACAAACGGATGAATTTGAAATCTATTCAGGCTGGGAATTTATTGGTGAAGAGTATGGGGCTATGCTTGAGCAATATGTGGAGTATATGCCGCTGATGTGTGCGGCTGGGTTTGCTGACCCCTACGAAAAACCCTGGCTCTATAATCGCTTATCTCTCCTACGTCACTTTTCTGAGTGCTTACTTACCGAGGTTGTTGCCCATACCCAGTTTACGAAAGCATTTGAAAATACTATTTCAGATTCGCTGCTGAACAACTGTTTAGACCTGGATGTCTGGCCCCAGTCCTCTGGTCTGGATCAGTATCAACAATGGCAAACCTGGCGCGATCGCATCGTTCGTACCCAAACCGATCAGTCCTTTTACCTGTACTTCCATCTCCAAGACCCGTTTAAACCCGAAGATCCCTGGCAGCTACAGCTACAGGTCGCCCCCAAGGACGATCCGTCCCTCAAAGTTCCCTTAAATGACTATTGGCGGATGCGCCCTGAGCAGCAAACCCAGGTCAAAGACCATCTTGGGGGAGAGTTTGAGCAAAATCTGTTGCTAAACCTGGGCTATGCGGCGCGCATTTATCCCGATCTCTGGCAGGGGTTAGAAACCGATCAGCCCGTGGGGATAAATCTTACTCTGGAGGCTGCGTTTAACTTTCTTAAAGAGTCGGCTTGGGTTCTGGAGAATGCCGGTTACAAGGTAATTGTGCCTGCCTGGTGGACACCCCACGGACGACAGCGGGCCAAGGTGCGCTTAAAGGCTAAGGGAAAGTCCCTGGATGGTGGGGATGATAAATCTAAACGCTATTTCTCGTTTGAGCGGCTGGTGGAATACCAGTATGAGCTGGCCATTGGTGGTGAGAAAGTCACTGAAAAGGAATGGCATCAGCTGGTGAATGCCAAAACGCCACTGGTGCAGTTTCGCGGTCAGTGGATGGAGCTGGATCAAGATAAGATGCAGCAGATGCTGGAGTTTTGGAAAACTCACCAAAAGGAGAACCCAGAGCTGTCACTGCTGGAGTTTATGAAACTGACGGCAGGAGGTGAGGATGAGCTAGAGGTGGAGTGCGATCGCAAAGATGCCCTGGCCGATATGCTCAACAAACTTGGCGATAAGGGACAGCTTCAGCCCGTCAAAAACCCCGATAACTTTGACGGGCAGCTGCGGGAGTATCAAAAACGGGGTGTCTCCTGGCTGCAGTATTTGGAACAGCTGGGTCTCAACGGCTGTCTGGCCGACGACATGGGGCTGGGCAAAACGGTACAGGTGATTGCCCGCATGGTGCAGGAACGGGAGCCGGAGAAAAAAGGCCGTCGAAAGACAGCAGCCAAGGAGATTAAACTACCCCCGACCCTGCTGATTGCCCCCACCTCCGTTGTCGGCAACTGGCTCCGCGAGATGCAAAAGTTTGCTCCCCACATAAAAGCAGCGGTACACCACGGTGGCGAGCGGGCCAAGGATGCCAAAACCTTTAAAAAAGCCTGTCGGGAGCATGACATTCTCATCACCTCCTTTGCCCTGGCCCGCAAAGATGCCAAGCTGTTTAATGCGATTGAGTGGCATCGCATTGTGCTAGACGAGGCGCAGAATATCAAGAATCCTAAGGCGGCCCTGACCAAAGCGATTTGCAAGTTCTCTGCACCCCATCGCTTGGCCCTTACCGGCACCCCAATTGAGAATCGCCTGCTGGACCTGTGGTCTATTTTTAACTTTTTAAATCCCGGCTATCTCGGCACCCAGGCCCAGTTTCGTAAAAGCTTTGAGGTCCCGATTCAGAAAAGTAATGACCCGCGACAGGCGACTACGCTAAAGAAGCTGGTGGAGCCGTTTATTCTGCGGCGGGTAAAAACAGACCAGTCGATTATTAAAGACCTGCCCGATAAGG
>CALBPH010000109.1 GCA_937899365.1 uncultured Leptolyngbya sp. | reverse complement strand
AGAAGATTTAGAGTGTACAACTCAAATCATGAGGTTATTGCTTAACGGATCCTTACCCTGCGGTATCGGGGACAGGTAGCCAGGATTTCGTAACCAGCCCAGCCTATTCAGGCTAGCCTCGGCTGGGATAGGGTAATTTCAAAAATCGAGCCCCTGGGCTGGTTACTTTTGACTTGAATCTCACCTTGGTGGGCGTTGATAATCATTTTGCACAGAGCCAAACCTAACCCTATTTGAGAGACATCGGGCATTAAGGTGCCGATTTCATACTTTTCAAAAATCTTTTGCCTGAGCTCCTGGGGAACACCGGGGCCAGAGTCAATCACTTGTAGTTTGAGGGCATTCGATTGATCGTTTTCTATGGTCACAACAATGTCACTGTTTTCTGGAGCAAACTTAATCGCATTTGATAGAAGATTATCTAAGACGCGATACATTAATGTTTCATCGATGGGAATGTTATTGAGGGGAGAACTGGAAAATTGGCTAACAAGGGATTGTTTTTTCTGAGTTGCGATCGCACCAAAGTTATCCATTACCGACTGCACCAGCTCGCGAATATCCACATCCCTACGATTTAAGCGAAGATTTCCAGACTCAAGCAATGCAATTTTCAACAGATCATCAACTAAAAGCTGTACCCCCTGGGCCGACTCATAAATTTTTTCCAGCTTTTGCTGTACAGATGCCTCCACATCCATCTCCAGAAACTCTACCCCCAGCAAAACATCCGTCAGCCGATTACGTAAGTCATGCACCAACATGTGAACCATATCCTCCCTAAATTGAAGTAAGGTTTGCAGGCTGTCGTGCTGGCGTTTAATCCGCAGCATTGAGTTAACTCTGGCGCGGAGTTCTAATCCATTTAGGGGTTTACTGATAAAGTCATCAGCCCCTGCATTAAGACATTGAGCCAGGTCTTCTTTCCGTGTTAAGGCTGTTACCATGGTAATGGGTATAGCCTGCCACTGGGGAAGGGCCCTGATCTGTTTGCATAGTTCAACGCCATTGATATCTGGCATCATCACATCTAATAAAATCAAATCAGGCTGAATAATATCCAGGGAGGTAATCACCTCCTTAGCATCGGCAACGTAGTGAAGCTCATACTCTTGAGCGCTTAAAAGAATAGAAATTACATCAAAGTTATCTGGCTCGTCATCAACAATCAGAATGGTTGGTACCTTCACTTGCTAATCTCCCGATATAAAATGCATTTACGCCGTTGCTGAGTTAAGGGGATGCACCGGTCGCTTGGAAATGCCACAGGCCAGCATCTTGCCGATAAAATCACCCTAAAGAGCAAGTAACATCGCATCTATAGCATTGGTCACCTTGGTTAGGACGATTGCTATCCGAGCGTTATCTACCGTAAAAAATACCTCATTTCCCATGGTTGGCGACACCCATAATCTGGAGCCCATACAAAGCTTTACGAATTCTGTGAAAATCACGTTTACGCTTAATAGACCCAATTTAAGTGGGTGGTCTCTGTAAAAACTGTTGGACAGTATCGACTAACTGCTTTAACGTAAAGGGTTTGATGAGATAACGGCAGATTTCAACAGAATGACACTGCGTATGCTCATTTTTCATGGCTGCACCAGTCAGAACAATCATAGGGGTGTGGGTTAATGTTGGCTCAAAGCGGAGTTGCTGAACCACGTCTAGGCTATTTGTCCCTGATAGCTGACTATCCACCAACATTAAATCAGGTGAGTGAGCACGGCTTAGGGTCAACATCTCCTGAGCGCTTGTTACCAGCCGTATGGCATAACCTTTGGCTCTCAGATAGCTGGTGAGCGTATTGCTGCGGGCTTTTTTTTCGTTGGCTAGCAATTTCAAAAAGGCTCCGACGGGTTTTGCTTGGATAGGGTTTGGGGTATGGCTTGTCGAGGGGGGCTGGGCCGGAGGAAATGAAGGCACCACGGTGCAGGGCAAATTCACAGTAAAGCAGCTGCCCTTACCTACCTGACTGCTAACGTCCACGGTGCCACCGTGAAGTTCCACAATGCGTTTCACTAAGGTTAATCCTAAGCCTGTACCCGAGTATTTACGATTTAAGGCGCTATCTATTTGAATAAAGGGCTCAAACAGCTGGCCCATATGTTTGGCAGCAATGCCAATGCCGGTGTCTTTGACCGCAATTCGCAGGACATGTTTCGATTTCCTACGATAAAGGCTGACCCCTAGCTTCACCCGTCCCCCCTCTGGGGTAAATTTAACCGCATTGCTGAGCAGATTAATTAGAAGCTGTTGAATACGTTGCTCATCTAATTTAACGTCTGATATGTGGGCGGGAAACTGAGTCTCAACTTGAATATATTTTGTATCAGCTTCATGTTTAATTAGGTCCAGAGCAAAGTTACAAAGCGGTATGACAGCTGTTGTTTCAAGGTTTAGGTCCATTTGACCAGACTCAATCTTGGCAACGTCTAGAATGTCATTGATCAGTTCTAGTAGATGGTTGCCGCTACGTCTGATCATCTGTAAGGGCTTAATTTGATGCTCATGAATCTTGCCAAAAACCTCCTCTTGTAAACTTTCTGCCATCCCTAAAATAGCGTTGAGGGGCGTACGTAATTCATGACTCATATTGGCTAGAAATTCATCTTTAAGCCGGGTAGCCCGTACAAGTTCTTCATTGGTGAGCCGTAGCTGCATTTCCGCCTGTTTGCGCTGGGTAATGTCGCGTACAATTTTTGAGGCCCCTACCACACATCCTGTTTCATCCCTTAAGGGGGAAATAGTGGCTGAGACCTGTATCGGGGTGCCATTCTTATGAAGGTTAATGGTTTCAAAGTTCTTTATTCGTTCTCCTTGCCTAAGACGCTTCAGAAGTTGAGGTTGTATATCTAGACGATCAGGGGGAAAGAGAATGGTAACTGATTGGCCAATGGCCTCTGCTTCTGTATATCCAAATAAACGGACGGCGGCTGAATTCCAACTGGTGATCATTCCCTGGAGATTTTTGGTGATAATGGCATCATTATTGGATTCAACCACATTGACCAGCAGACGGGCGTTTTGCTGGCTCTGTTTACGCTCAGTAATATCTTGAATCAGCGAAAGCACCGTAAATAGCCCCTCTGCATCCGGCAAAACAGAGGTTAAGATAGAAATTGTTCGCCTTTGGCCATCCTTACGAACAATCACAGCTTCTTTGACGGTTGGATTCTTTTCTGTGCGTAGTTGCTCCATGTAACCAACAACGTAGGCCTCTTGCTCAATTGAATCTGGAACTAGACCTGGGATGACCCCCACATTGTTTATTTCGTTAAGGGAATAGCCAGTGATGGCCTGCATTTCTCGGTTCCAAACCGTGTGGTGTATAAACGGAAAATCATCTATTTGATGACATACACACAGTCCTTCAGCCATGTTTTCTAGAATTTTCTGGCGAAACATATTTTCTTTTTGAATAATTGCTTCAGCCAGTTTGCGTTCGCCAATATCCCTTACAAAAGAAAAACAGTATTCATCACCATCAAGATTTAGATATTTAGTGTTGATTTCAACCGGATACGTATTTCCATTTTTGGCTCGATGCTGCGACTCCACCGGAAATCCTGGATGGTGCTTAATAATTTGCCAAATCTCTTTCCATTTGTCGGGAACAATCGTGGGATTAATGTCCCACAGCTTCATTGTTGAAAATTCTTCTTGGCTATAGCCTAACTTGTCACGGGCGGTGTTATTGACATAGTGAAAGCTCCCATTTGCACGAATCAAAAATACGCAATCAGCGGCAAGATCTACGGCTGACTGCGTCATACGCAATGCCTTTGTCCGTTCTTCGACCTTGCCTTCTAAGACTCGATTAAGGTGCTGAAGCTGCTGTTGTTCTTGCTTAAGATGAGTTACATCACGGGCAATGGCATAGATAACCCCTGCCTCTGTATCTGGAATTGAGCGCCATGACAGCCACTTATAGGAGCCGTCCTTACAGCGATAGCGGTTTTCAAAATCAAGATCGAGGATATTATTGCTTTCTTTAAAGCGATGCAGTTTATCTAACGTTGTTGGCCGATCGTCAGGATGGACAAAATTAATAAACGGAATACCGATCAACTCATTTTGCGTATATCCTAGGGTGTTTTTCCAAGCCAGGTTTACTTCTATAAACTGTCCTTCCAAACTAGCGACGCATAATAGATCGCGGGATAGGACAAAGAATCTCTCTCGTTCTTGTTTGGCCTTTTTGCGATCGCTAATATCTTGAATAATTGCCAGAGAGTAGGCGTCTTGATCCGTCTGCGAGCGAACAAGACATATGGTTATTTCTGCCCAGAAGATTGTTCCATCTTTGCGACAGTAGCGTTTTTCTAACTTAAAGCTCTTAGTTTGTCCCAATGACAGCTGATGTAGCTTTTGGATAGACTCTGCGGCATCATCGGGGTGGGTGATGTCATTGATGGTCATCTCCAATAATTCTGTCTGGGTGTAGCCCATCATTTTACAGAAATAGGGATTCACCAAGGTGAGCTGTCCGGTCTTTACATTACACTCACTAACTCCGACAGCGGCCTGCTCAAAGGCGGCTGTCGCCCGTGTTTCCCCCCGTTGGTGGATCGCCTCAATACGTTTGCGATCGCTAATATCAGTTACAAACCCCTGATAGTATCCAGGTCTTCCTTGATCATCACAAACCACCCAGCCATTTTCAGAAATCCACAATGTCGTTCCATCTTGACAATAAACTTCCGACTCAAAACCAACGACATAGCCCTGTTGGGC
>CALBPH010000108.1 GCA_937899365.1 uncultured Leptolyngbya sp. | reverse complement strand
TGCCTATCTAAACGGGGTGTTCTCAACCTAAAATCTGCAAAACTGGGATGCACTCGAATGGTTAGGCCCCTTTGGCAACGATTCAGGTTGATCAGTCGTCACGTTTTCCATAGCTAATGTCGCTGCGAGCGTCCCAACCAGTAGCGTACTAACGGAGTCACCCAGCGGATAATGGCAAAGGCGGCTTTACCTGGCTTGAGCGGTGGTTCTACGCAGTCGCGCCCGTAGATCAGTTTGCCACTCTGGGGAGAAACTCGATAGAAACTCACCCCACGGCCGTTGGGAAAGGGCATACCGTTGAGCTCCACATGCCAGGTCACCCCCACCGCCCATTCATCCCCCGCCAGATCATCAATGACAAACTGCAAATCCGCTGGCACCGAGCTACAGGATTCCGTAAATAGCCCTTCTACGGCAGTCTTACCCATAAATGTGGCTGAAAAGTTTAAGTCTTCGTAACAGCATTGGTCATCGATCAGGGCTACGGCCCCGGGCACATCACGATGATTGATGGCTGTGTATATGGCTTTGACAATATTAGCGGCTTTATCCATGTCGCTGTTTTAACATGTCCTCACTCGGCAGAGATATTTTTTTAAGGGATATGGGGAAGCCTGAGAACTATTCAGTTTAACCATGGTCAAAACTGATAAATGTACTGACAGATCAGTACACCAATTATCTTTTCTAAAATCTTCCTGATGTAACACTGTGATTGTTATCACAAGCATCTGTGATTGTTGTCAGGTTTTACGTGCGTATTTGAAAGCCCTATTGTATTTAGGACCTAGCGCCTTCGGAAGAACTTTAATCTTCTTGAAGCTATCCTGAAATCTTCTAGTGATTACTATCTTTTTATAAAAGACGTTAAGTGTTTTTGCCAGAATAGACTCAACCGTTCGTGATGAGTCTGCCCCCGAATGTTCCCGCCCTTTAATCAAAAACCCCATAGACGCCGCTCTCGTCGCAGTCCCAGAGCAGCGACGGATGTGGTGTCCTCTACATCCGTACCCGAAACCCCTGAGCAGCTTGTAGATGCAGGCCTAGCATTAGCGAAACAGCAGGTACACCAAGAAGCCATCAGCTTTTTTGAGCGGGCTCTTGCCCTTAGCCCCAATCACCCACAGGCGCTCAAAAGTAGGGCGCTAACCTATGTTCACCTGGGTCAAACTCGAGCTGCCTTAGTAGATTTAGATCGGCTAATTGATTTGGACCCCAAAAATCTATGGGCCTATGCCAATCGAGCGATTATCTTTCGTGATCTGGGTCACTACGGTAACGCTGTTAGTGACTTTGGCCATTTGATTAAGCATGACCGGGCTAAGCGTTGGCAGTGGCTAATTTCTCGCGGTAGCACCCTTAAACTCATGGGTCACTATGATGAGGCACTCCTCGACTTTAATCTCTCTCTAAAATTAAAACCCAATAACAGCTGGGCCATCAGTGCCCGTGATGAGATGGTTCTCCAGTCTCGACATTATTCCTAGAAAGTGGTTGTTCTAGGTTCATTTACTCTGCTGACAAGAAACTGATAAGAAGCAAGACACAGGGGCTACAAAGCCTAATCAGCAAGACTAGGGCACATGTCACGCCAGAGCGTGTTTGATGAAGAAGCTGTTAGAACACTGCAGCAACAGCCAAAGTTCCCAAAAGAGATAATACTAAAGCGATAGTGCGTATATTCGGCGTTGATTTTGACGTAGTCATAGCTAAGATCGCAGCCCCAAGCGTTGCCAGTACCCGCTCCATTGCCAACGCTGACTACAATTTTCACCGGATGGGCTAAGGATTCAGCTGCAATAGTTTGACGCTCCACTGTTTCAGTATTATCAGCACCAACAAGGGCATTCACTGGCTCAGTACTTTGCAGAATTTGCTGGGCGAAGGCTTGTGAGCTAAGCTCTGAGCACTGTTTGAGATAGGTGTGGGCCGCGATGGGATCAAACGACTGGGGTTGCCCCTTGTCTAATAGGACAATGTCCCCCAGGGCAATGGCTAATTTGGACTGATCTAGGGTGACACCGGCTCGCCCTACCGCCCCGGCAATCCGTCCCCAGTTTGGATCGCGACCAAAGATAGCTGATTTGACCAGGGATGACCCCGCAACGGTACGGGCAATTTGTCTGGCATCTTGATCGGTAACGG
>CALBPH010000107.1 GCA_937899365.1 uncultured Leptolyngbya sp. | reverse complement strand
GTGACGATATATGTGGGTCTTGGGGTAGCGGGGGCGCAAATTGCGACACGCATTGGTCCAGAAGCTGAGGCCAAAGTGGGGGAGGTGGTTTTTAACAGTATGTTTGCTGGGGCTGATCTGATCGAAGAAGGGCCACAGTTTGACTACACCCAGGCATTAGCAGAGTCCTTGCGCAGTGAGAGGCTTAAGCAGCGCCCTGAACTTAAGCTCCATATTCTTGATGAGGACATCCCTAATGCCATGGTGAGCCCTGGGGGGCATGTGTTTGTCACCCAGGGTTTGCTAAGAGAGGCCGAAACAGAAAATGAGCTGGCCTTTGTGTTGGCCCACGAACTGGGCCACTATGAAAACCGAGACACCCTCCGCGGTCTCGGACGGTCTCTTGTATTTATAAGTTTGAATAGTGTTTTAGCCTTGGGTGGTGTGCAACTGCCACCCATGCTAACGGGCTCCATCAGCCTGGCAGATTTACACTACAGTCGCGAGCAGGAGCAACGGGCCGATATCTATGCCATCGAAATCATGCATGAGCGTTATGGCCACCTGGGCCACAGTTTGGACTTTTTTAAGCGATTAAATGAGCAAGAACTAGATTTGGGTACAGTGAACCAGGTGCTGGAATGGCAGTCCACCCATCCGCTCACCCAATCGCGGATTGAAGAATTAGAAGCCCTGGCCACTAAACGAGGCTGGGCCCTAGAAGGTGAGGCAACGGCTCTACCAGAGGAGTAGGTTGGTCACATTGGTTAGGGCACATAGTCCCTGAAATTAAGCGACAACACCAACGGAACGAGCAAACGTTCTAATGCATCAGGACATTTGCTATGCCGAACGATGAGCTCAAGACTATGGAATATAGCAAATCCGAATTCGTTAAACCTGATTAAAAATAGACAAGCCTGTAGGGGCACTCCCTTGTGGATGCCCCTCAATACCCGGCACTCTCGGCCAGGATTTATTACCTGATCGCCCCCAGTCCCAAATAGCTCAGCAGCAAATTGACCTGGGACAATGAAGGCTGCTGTTTATAGCTACGAAGATGGTCAACCAACTCAGCTTTGGTCACGAAGGAAAACCAGGGTCGTAATAGCTGGGCGATATGCGTACTAATAAATAGGCCCTGTACCAGAGTAGTTATATTGGCGGGGCGCCGATTCAGGCTGGCACCGCTAAAGTCAATTAGCACCGGCCCCTCGGCCCGCATCAACCCATGGGCCGTAATACAGCGCAGATCGCCATGATCGAGACCGGCCTGGTCTAGTCGATAGGCCTGGTGAATCAGCTGCCCTACGACACGATGAATGGCCTTAGCTGGTTGGGGCAACTGCAGCCAGTCCACCAGCAGGGGACCATCGATATAGTCCATCAGCAAAAAATTATCGCTGTGGGCGATGTGGTTTGGCCCCACCCCCACCGCATTGGCCCGTAGCTGCATAGCTGCTTCAGGGCGCAGACTAGCTTGGGATGCGGGCTCTCGACGGATTTTGAGCACGCGGCAGTGCCCTTGATGCTGCACTTGCAACACCACACCGCAATAACCTAGCCCTAGAATGCTCAACCCCATCAGCGTCTGGGGCCCATGGGGGAAAATGGCGTCAACCTGGTGGGTCTGTAGTTCAACCCAGCGGCGGGCCAATGTGGTTTCATCACCGCTGGGATAGGCCAATAGCTGTCGAGCTGGGCTGTGCCAATACTGCTCTAGCGGAAGAACAGCCGCCATAACTCTAGGCACATAGCTGGCGGGCGAGGGACACCGTAAAGTAGGTGGCATCACCCGCAGCACCCGATAGCACGGTAAATGGTGTTTCTGGAGTACCCAGATCGCTCAGAACCAGCGTAGCTTCAGAGAAGTCTTGGTCCTTCGTGTATTCGTTGACGGTGACAACGGTTTTTAGACCTGTGGGTGTGGCGGAGCGGAGACCGTTATTTGTATCCTCAAAGGCAAGACAGTTGTCTGCTGGTAAGTCTAGATGCTCTAGGGCGTACTCGAAGATATCGGGGGCTGGTTTCTTCTTAGGGACCATGTCGCCAGCGGCGATGACGTCAAACCAGTTAAGGCTTTCTGCACCTAGGGTGTTTTCTAGCAGGGCTTGGACATTGGCTGGGGTGGTGGTGGTTGCGATCGCAAGTCTCACCCCCTTACTCCGCGCCTCATTAAGCAACCGTTCCACCCCAGGTCGCAGCGGGATATTGCCATCAGCCGCATACTGCTTGTAATAGTTAGTCTTGGTCGCATGGAGATGCTTAATCAACGCATCTAAATCAGCAAATCCGGCAGGCAGTTGAAAGTCACTGAGATAGTCTTGCACATAAGCTCGAATACGTTCCTTACCCCCCGACACCTCCAGCAGCTGACCATAGAGTTCGGGGGTCCAGTCCCAAGCAATGCCCGTATCAGCAAACGCTTGGTTAAAGGCAGGTCGATGGCCATCCCGCTCAGTTTCGGCGAGGGTACCGTCTACATCAAAAATCAACGCCTTTAGCTCTGCCACAGACTTCTCCTGTTAATTGCAATCTCCAGGGACGATTTTACCGTCATTGGGAAAGCGACCCATGAGTACTATGACACCTGCCAGGTTAGGGAAGACCATGGATATTCCTGAAAGCGTTAAGCGACAATGTCCATGGGACGCGCAAACGTCCGACTGCATCAGGACGTTTGTTATAAGTTCTGATGTCGTAGGGTTTGTTACAAACAGCGACCTCATTCGATTGTTATGTTGGGTTCGAATGACGTGATCAGGCCAGCCCAACGGGTTCTTCGATAGTGAAGCCTGAGGGTTTTTATTTGATTTAACTGTCGTTCATACACTCATATGCCTACTCAGGCATTTCTCGAAGCGTTTCAAAAAAGCTCGACCTTAGGGTGGAGCTTTTTTCTTTGCCCCCATGCTATTAACCTCGCGGCCTATCCACCTGGTTAAGCAGCGGCTGTCCGGTCGTCATTCGTCGGTAGTTGTCAACAATTTGCGGTGCCACTGAGATTGGATCAGTCAGACTAGCAATGTGGGGAGTCACCGTAATTTTGGCATGGGACCAAAATGGATGGTCTGGGGGCAAGGGTTCTTGGCGAAACACATCTAGGCACGCCCCACTCAAATGACTGTTATTTATTAGAGAGAGTAAATCTTGCTCCACCAGATGATCTCCCCGAGCCACATTTATAACGTATGCCCCCTGGGGCAGCTGGCTCAAAGTATCCACATTGAGAATGTTCTCGGTTTCTGGAGTGAGGGGTAACAAACAGACGAGAATTTTGCTGGCTGCTAAAAAATCTGAGAGTTGTTGTTGTCCGGCAAAGACCTGCACAGCTGCAATTGACTTGGCTCGGCGAGCCCAGCCTACAACCTGAAATCCTAACTGACTCAGACGAGCGGCTACGGCACTACCAATTTGGCCAATCCCCATTACACCGACGGTGACTTCATCGATATTGCGGGGTTGCAACGGCTGCCACTGATGGTGCTGTTGAGACTGGCCATACTGGGGAAACTGACGCACATGGTTTAGCACTGCCGCTAAAACATAGTCTCCCATCTGGCTCACAAGCCGTGGATCAACCATGCGCACCACCGCAGATTGTGGCGGAATCGAGGCATCTTGCAGAAGATTATCCACCCCCGCACCCATGGAAGAAATCACCTGCAAATTTGGATACTGGGAAAAAATACCCTGGGGTTGAGCCCACACCAAGGTAAATGTGACATCGGCTTTGTCGCCATCATCAGGCCATATGCGCAGGTCTATGTCTGGTGCAACAGCTTGGATAGCCGCCACCCAGGGGGAAGGATCTTTGGTGGGGCAAATTAAACTTAAAACCATCTTGCAGCAAAATCCATCAAATCTGGTTTAGCAGGCAAGCTGTTGGAAAAATCAGGTATTCAATAAAAAATAACTTCCAGACAAACTGATAAAACTCTTGATAGGTGAGGTGGGTAGTGTCGGTTGGCTGTATTTGGTAACTGAAATACCAAAAAGAAAACAGTGCCAGGGCATGGGTAACGATCAAAAACCCGGCGTTGATACCCGGAATCAAAACAGCAGCAATTATGAGGCTGCCGTAACAAACGCTCAATAGACACCATACGATTTTTAAGACCTGGGGTGCTTCTAGCCCACAGGACATGGCATAGGACTCGTTATCACAGTCTCGTAGGCCTTTGAGAAGTGCGATCGCACCGCTAAATACCAGCACCACCAGCGTCAGCACCCATATCCGCCCGGGAACCTGTGGCAGTAGCCCCAGCTGACTAGAGGCATGCAAAAAGATACCAATATAGACGACAGCCCCCCGCACCAGCAGCTTACAAAATGAGCCCAACAGCGGAAACCGCTTGAGCTGTAGCGGCGGTAGCGAATAGGCGGGCCCAATAGCCAGACTCAGCAATACAGTCCCCACCATATAAAAACTTTGGGAGACCACCGCCAATAGGATCGCCCCACTGCAGGCGATGCCCACCAACATTTTGGCCTGGGGAGCAGAAAATTCCCCAGATGCAACGGGTAGATAGGGTTTATCGACCCGGTCAGCCACAACATCCTCAATCTGGTTGAGACCAACGATATAAATATTGGTACACATGCAGGCCAACCAGGTCAGCCAAAGGGCACTCAACCCCTGCCATACATGAAATGTACCTGGGGATAGACCGAGCGGATGCCGCGCTGCCCAAGCAATGGCAAATAGCCCCAAGATACTGAGGCTGGTGCCCACAATGGTGTGGGGTCTAGAAAACTTCCAGAATGCCCGCAGCCAGGGAATTGGACTTTGGATTAGATTTAGAGATGGAGGGCTAAGTGCAGATTTAGTCATCGGCATAGGGGGGGACCTCTTAAATCACCATGCCGAGTTTTCCCAAGGCCGTCAACAGATTCAGAGCATTGTTGAAATGCTTAATAGATCTGCTAAACATTTGTATCGTCCCTGGTCAGGGTTCTCAGTTTTATATGTTTGGTAGGGGCGTTCCATGAAACGCCCCTACCCAAAAACCATCAAACCGACCGCCCTTTCATCTCATCCACATCTAATAGGCTAACGATCACTCCAGCAATGGGAATTGCCAGAAACAACCCCAACAATCCTGCAATCCGCAATCCAACCAGCAGAGCAAAAAACATCACCACAGGATTAATGTTGAGGGAGTCACGCATCACATGGGGCAGCAGTACATTCTCTTCGACCTGCTGCAATAAGATACACACCACCACGGATTGTATGGCTGTGCCAATCCCCTGGGACAATAACAGCAGCCCCACCAGACACACACCAAGAGTTGCACCAATCCCAGGAATCAAATCAAATACCCCCGCAATCACCGCTAGAACTAGGGCATAGGGAATCTTTAATAGCAAAAAGACAACAAAGGTGGAAATCGCAAAAAAGATCGACAACAGCAATCGGCCCCAAAAAAAACCCAAAAGATTCTCTTGAATCGTGAGCGTCAGCCGCTGCCGCTGATAGTCTGGCACTACTTTTAGCACCAACCGCCAGAGACGTGGGCCATCTAGCATCATAAAAAAAGTCACCACAGCAATGAGAATGCCGTTGATAAAATTTTCTAGCAACGTCTGCACAAGACCTAGTCCAGACCCTAGCAGTGCGGTTGCCTGTTGCTGCAGCTGCTCCCCTAAGGTTTGCAAATCCACCTGCACATTCCACTGACGCAGGGTGGTTTCAATCCGTTCTATCAGCGGTAGTAAGGAGTTGATAAAATCCGTACCGTTTTCCAGTAGACCTTGCCCCTGGGCAATGACAGCTAGAGCCAAGGTAGTCACCATCCCCCCCACCAAGACCAGGGCCACCATAAACACGACAAACACAGCAACGCTATGGGGTAATAGCCGTCGGCACCATCTCACCGGATAGCTCAGCAAAAAAGCCAGGATAATGGCGATCACAAAAATGACCACCACAATCTCAAAATAGATTAGAACCTGTAGCGATGCCCAGGCACTGGCGAGAAGTAATAAAAATCGCACCAGGACTGAATTGTCTAACTGGGCTAGAATATCCTGAACTTTTTCCAGCGAGGGCTTTGCCATTGCTGCAACTTATGTGGAGAGTCCATTGTCGCTGTCTGATGCCTGATAAATCTCTTGCACTAAGACGTAGGGCTGGACAATTAAGGACCGTAATTGGTTACTAGGCCCCACCACTCCCCAGGTTTGTAGCTGTTTTTTGGAGGGTTTGGTAACCAGTTGTTCACCAATCCAACGCTGCACTAATTGCACATTGTCGTTGGTCAAGGCCACGCCCACCTCGATAATATCTAGCTGAGGATCGACCAATACGACGACATCTCTAGCGATATGGGGTTTGAGCCAATCCCACTGGGTGGGACCCACCATGTTGGCTAACTCTTGGCGCAAGGCTTGGGACATGTTGATGCTCCGCTGGGCTAGATAGGGATTGGGGTATAGAATTTATCACTCTGACCGAGAGGTTATTGTATCTTCTGTTTCACCGGCCTCTGTTTCACCGGCCTAGATCGTGCAGGGTGTGAATGCGATCGCAACAATAATCGGTCACCGCCTGCAAGGCCAACCGATCTTTACTAGAACTAGGCGGTGCAATGGGTACCCCGATGCGAACGGTCACGGGCAAGGGTTTGGGAAACTTGGTACCCCGCGGCAAAATGCGATGGGTGCCCCACAAACTTACAGGAACTAGAGGTACCTGAGCCTTTGCCGCAATCATGGCCGCACCTAGTTTTGGGTCTGGAATGCGCCCGTCGCGGGTGCGGGTGCCCTGCAAAAACACCCCCACGGCCCACACCAGCTCTAGCTGCTGTAGGGCGGCGCGGATCGCTACCCGCGCCGCGCCACCGCGCTGCAACGGATAGACAAAAAAGGCTCGAATTGCAGTTGACAAGACCGGCACCTTAAACAACTCTTGTTTGGCCATGTAAGATACGGGACGACGCACACAGGAGGATACGATGGGCGGGTCAAAATCGCTGGCATGGTTGGCTACCACAAGCACAGGACCAGAGGTGGGCATATTTTCAGCCCCGTAAATACGGCCTCGAAAATACCCCCGCAGTAACGGATTTACCACCGTCCACTTAAACAAGTAGTAGAGCGCCAAACTGACCGTTGGCTCACGCTGCTCTTTTCCGCCACTCACCATAGGTTTAAGACGCTGCTCAGACGTTTACACTACTGTGACTACTACTTGTGGCTATGCAAGTTCCAGCTCCTTTCAAACCGATTCAACCTGCTCTAGGGTGCTCACATTCTTCAGCGTCAAACTCCGACAGGTGCGTTTAATTAAACCAGCCAACACCTTACCGGGCCCTACTTCAACCACGGTATCGATGTTCCGTTCTGGCAAACTCAAGGAAATTTCACGCCAGCGCACCGACCCCGTCATCTGTTGCATCAGTCGCTGTTTGAGCACGTCTGCATCCGTACTCGGTGTCGGATCAACATTCGAAAGGACGGGGACCGTAGCCGCCTTAAACGACACACTGGCCAAAATCTGATCAAATTCGTTAGCCGCTGGTGCCATCAGGGGAGAATGAAACGCTCCGCCCACATTTAGCTTCACCGCGCGTTTTACCTTGACACTCGCAATCACGGCATCCACCGCATCTGGCGTCCCCGAGATGACAACTTGGCCAGGGTTATTATCATTGGCCAGAACAACACCGTCGGTGGCAATCAGGGTTTCATCGAGCTCATCTCGGTTAAACCCCATCAGTGCGGCCATGGTGCCATCAGCCGCCTGGGCCATCAGCTCTGCGCGGCGTTTAACCAGGCACAGACCCGTCGCAAAATCAAACACACCCGCGGCATAGAGGGCAGAATATTCCCCCAGGCTATGGCCTGCAACCATGTCTGGCTGCACCCCTTTCTCTTTGAGCAAATCTGCTAGTACGCACTCAACAACATAAAGACAGGGCTGACTGTACTGGGTATTGGCGAGTGTAGATTCGTCACTCTGGCAGTGGTCTAAAACGGACCAGCCTAAAATCTCATCGGCTTCGGCAAACTTCTCTTTGGCGGTCTCAGCCAAATCACTGCCCATACCCACAGCCTGGGAACCTTGCCCAGGAAATACCCATACAGTCTTTGTCATTGTCGCTAGCGTAGTAGTCCATTTTTCACTGTCTCAGCAAATGACCAATTAGGAAAGGTCAAAGTAGAACAAAACAGGCAAGTTGCTCTGAGTTTGCTACAAGATAGGCAACAAAAGGAAACTACAGTCCCCATTCCAGCAATACGGCTCCCCAGGTGAGGCCGGCACCAAAGCCAGACATGGCAATTTTATGACCGGGTTGAATTTTACCTGTGCGTACCCATTCGTCTAAGGCAATGGGAATCGAAGCAGCAGATGTGTTGCCATGCTTGGCCATGTTACTGACAACACGCTCCCCAGGCAGCTTGAGCCGCTTGGCAACCGCATCTAAAATACGTTGATTTGCCTGGTGCAAAATCAGCCAGTCAATGTCGGTGGCGACCAGACCAGCATGGAAGAGGGTCTTTTCTAAGACTTCGGGTACTCGGCTCACGGCAAAGCGATAAACCTCACGACCGTTCATGGTGATGGCAGTAAAGGGACCTTTTTGGGTGGTAACGCCATCGGCTAAGGTCACAGATTCAGCCGTGTAGGCTAAGTTCAAACAGCCGTTCATGGTGCCATCGCTGTGCATTTCATACCCTAGCAACCGGTCGCGATCGCACGCCTGCATGACAACGGCACCGGCACCATCACCAAACAACACACAGGTGGTGCGGTCTTCCCAATCTACCCAGCGACTGAGCAGGGCAGCACCAATTACTAAGACATTTTGGTAAGCACCTGTGCGAATAAACTGGGCCGCCGTCACCACACCAAACACAACCCCGGAACAGGCTGCCGTTAGGTCAAAGGCACCGGCCCGGGTAGCACCCAGGGCAGCCTGTACCTGGCAGGCGGTGCCAAACAAATCATCGGGGGTGGACGTGGCCAGGATAATCAGATCGATATCGTCGGGGGTGAGGTTTGCGGTTGAGATCGCACCTTTAGCCGCCTGGGTTGCAAGGCTCGTGAGCGATTCATCCCCCTTAGCCACATGGCGCTGGCTAATACCCGTACGCGACGAAATCCACTCATCGGAAGTATCAACCACGCGGCTGAGCATGTCATTACTCAGCGCCGTCTCAACCTGAGCACTACCGCTGCCAATAAAGGCCACACCGGCCCCACCATTTATCATTACTAACTATTCTCCGTTGGTCACGGATGCAGCAACCTTTTGGTACTGACCCTGGATATGCCCAATCACCCCATTATCCACCGCCTCCTTAGACTGGCGAATAGCGTTAAAGATAGACGGTGCGTTAGAGCTACCGTGGCTAATAATGGCCACGCCATTCACACCTAACAGCAAGGCACCACCATGCTCAGCATGATCGAGACGTTGTTTGATGCGCTTGAGATTGCCTTTCAGAATCAGCACCCCTAGCTTTCCTAAAATACCGCGTGGCAGCTCCTCACGGAGAATGTTCATGGCCGCCTCGCCCACAGCTTCAGCAAACTTCAACAGCACATTGCCCACAAAGCCATCACAGACAATTACGTCAAAATTGCCCGAAAGCACATCTCTGCCTTCCGCATTACCGACAAAATTAATCACTGACGACTCACTCAAGGTCTGGTGCACCTGCACGGCCACATCGTTGCCCTTGCTAGGTTCTTCGCCAATGTTGAGTAGGCCCACCCGAGGATTATCAGCACCAAAGGCATACTCAGAGTAAACGCTGCCCATCAGAGCAAATTGCTCTAAAAACTTAGGCCGACAGTCAACGTTGGCACCCACATCCAAAATCAAAACAGGCTTACCCGCCACTACGGTTGGAAACACCGCACCAATCGCAGGTCGGTCAATGCCTTTAATTCGCCCTAACCGCAACAGGGCTGCGGCCATCGCCGCCCCCGAGTGCCCAGCTGACACCACCGCATCAGCTCGCCCCTTTTTCACCATATCCATGGCCACATTAATGGAGGCCTTACGCTTCTTACGCAGAGCGCTGAGGGGCTCCTCATGCATTTCAATCGTGCCTTCCGCAGGCACAATCTCAATCCGACTCAAACTGTCAGGATCGGCCACACAGGCCTTAATTTTTTCAGGATCGCCAACGAGCAAGATTTCAACACCCAGCTCTTCTCTTGCCCTTATGGCTCCAGCAACGATTTCAGCAGGTGCATAATCACCCCCCATTGCATCAACTGCGATCCGCGCTTGAGTTAAGCCCATCGAATTGAATCTATAGAAACTTTAAGAAATTCTATCAGACTGAAACCGAGTGAAAAATTCACAACTGCGGTTTTCTGACAAAAGCTCAGTCAAAAGTTTCTAAATTTTCCAACGATATCGCAGCTTTCAAATGCGTAGCAACATACGAACCGCTATCGTTTAGCGCTCCCTCTGACGCTTCACAGCGCCGAAGAAACTACTCTTCGCCAGGTTCAACAATCCGTTGAAACAGATAGCCCGTACCCCGTGCTGTCAGAATTAGTTCAGGATTACTAGGATCATCTTCTAGCTTGGCCCGCAGTCTGGAGATGTGTACATCCACTACGCGGGTATCGACGTGACGCTCAGGGGTATAGCCCCAAACTTCCTGCAAGATTTCAGAGCGGGAAAAGGGCTCACCGGAGCGACTTACCAAAAGCTCTAACAGGCTAAATTCCATACCCGTTAACCGGATACGCTCATCGCCCTTGTAAACTTGGCGCTTGTTAGTATCAATCCGGATGTTATTGATGGTGATGACGCCGGAACTGGGAATACCAGACGTTCCGGTCTTCTCAACCCGGCGGAGCACGGAGCGAATTCTAGCTTCTAATTCTTTGGGAGAGAACGGCTTGACCACATAATCATCAGCACCTAGCTCTAGGCCCGTGATGCGATCAGCTACGTCCCCCAGGGCCGTTAGCATAATGATAGGAATATCGGATTCTTTGCGTAATTCTTGGCAAACACCATAACCATCGAGCTTAGGCATCATCACATCGAGCACCACCAGATCGGGAATCTCGTGACGAAAGGTATCTAATGCTTCTTCACCATCGGCCGCTGTGACGACGTCATAGCCGATCATCGAAAGACGGGTTTCTAAGATACGACGAATGCTAGCTTCGTCATCGACAACCAAGATTTTCTCTTTTACGCTTTCCAAAGTTTTTTGAACTCCTACATAACGGCGACGGCAGAAGACTTCGACCGTTGAAGGGATGAACGATTGCTCTAATCCCTTGAAAAACCGACAGCTTCACCACTTTGAAAACATTTCCAACAGAGATATGAAATTAAGTGGTGGAAGGGCTCCTGATTAAATCTTTATTAGATCTTATTTAAGATACCTAACATTGTATTGATTTTTACAGGCTATGGCCTCGTACTGCCAAGGTTTTCAACGTTTCTTAAGGTTGTTCTCCATAAAACCAATTTTTTGAGCTATGGTATCGACATTTTTTTCGTTACTAAGCTTTGCACATATTTGCTTAAAGTTTTTGGGCTAGCGGCGAACGTTCACGGGGCGTTTGAGTCTCTGTTAATCTTTACCATAGGTATGTAGTTCATATGTTTTATGGCTAAGTATGGCTAAGGCTCGCTCGGTTTATGTGTGTAATGAATGCGGGGCAGAATCGCGGCAATATTTTGGCAAATGTGCCGTATGTGGTAGTTGGAATTCTTTGGTAGAGCAGGTTGTAGAACCTGCCGCCACCACCGCGCGTCCCGGCCGTCGCAGTGCCAACAAACGAGCCGACAGTCAGCCACGCCTTGCCAAGACCTTTAGCCAGATTGTCGATCATCCCCAAACTCGCATTGGTTCTGGCTATGGTGAGCTAGACCGGGTACTGGGGGGAGGCATTGTCCCTGGGTCCTTAGTGCTGGTGGGGGGAGATCCCGGAATTGGTAAGTCCACCTTGTTATTGCAAACCGCAAATCAGCTGGCAGCTCAGGCATCGGTGCTTTATGTGTGTGCAGAAGAGTCAGGGCAACAGGTAAAACTGCGATCGCAACGTCTTGGCATCAATATGGGCGTAGAAAAGGAGATCGGTCGCAACAACGGCGCCGGGGCTGAAACCGTAGGCTCAACCCAGCTAGTGTCGTCGCCGGAATCCTTATACCTTTTACCTGAGACCGATCTTGAAACTATTCTGGCCGAATTAGAATCGCTGCGCCCTCGGGTCGCCGTGATCGACAGCATTCAGGCCCTGTTCTACAGTCAGCGCACCTCAGCACCGGTCTCAGTGTCCCAGGTTAGGGAATGTACGTCGGCCCTAATGCAGCTGGCAAAGCGAGAGAATATCACCCTATTTATCGTCGGCCATGTCACTAAGGAGGGAGCTATCGCCGGTCCTAAGGTACTGGAGCATTTGGTAGATACGGTGCTGTATTTTGAGGGGGACCGATTTGCCAGCCATCGGCTGCTGCGCTCGGTCAAGAACCGCTTTGGAGCCACCCATGAGCTGGGGGTGTTTGAAATGGTGAGTGAGGGTTTGGCAGAAGTCTCTAACCCCTCGGCTCTATTTATGGGCAATGGCGATGAACAGGTCCCTGGAATTTCCACCATTGTGGCCTGTGAAGGATCTCGCCCCCTGGTGGTCGAACTCCAGTCGTTAGTCAGCCCCACTAGCTACAGTTCGCCCAGGCGGACCGCCACCGGCATTGGCTATAACCGGCTGCTACAAATTTTGGCAGTGCTTGAGAAACGGGTGGGGATTCCCCGGCCCTGGTTCTGATTTGTGTAGGGGTTCTCGGAGGTCAAGTTCGCCCGGTTTCCCTGTTTGATCTACGGCTCAAGGAAGCGGCCAAACTGGGCTTTAAACGAGCGCTGGTGCCCAAGGGTCAGAAAATGCCAGGACTGCCCTTGGAGATTACTGAAGTGGGCAGAGTCGTTGATGCGATCGCAACTGCCCTGGCATTTGAGGCGACAACAGACGAATGAGCGAGCTATTTCTGCCCCCATGACGGATCTACTTACCTATCTTTTTCAACAGTTCAGCCGTCTGTTTACCACCAAACTCGTGGAGCTTGGCAATACAGAAATCACCCTAAGGCTGCTGGTCAGTCTTTCGATCTGGCTAACGCTGATTTTGTTTGCCATCGGCCTGGTCAAACGGTTTCTCAAACGACAGCTGCTGGCGGGCATTGATGCCAATAATCGAGAAGCCATTGCCACCTTGGTGAGCTACGCGCTGGGTGCGATCGCAATTCTCGTCGCCGTTCAAAATTCCGGCCTTAATCTGCGCTCCCTGGGCATTGTTCTAGGCGGCTTGGGTGTGGGTATTGGTTTTGGGTTACAGCACATTGCCGATGACTTTATCAGCGGTCTCATCATGCTGTTTGAGCGCACCCTCAAGGTCAACGACCTGGTGGAATTAGACGACTATCGATTCGAAGGCCTGGTGGGACGCATTGTCGAAGTCAACCTCAGATCCACCATCATTCGCACCCTGGACGATGGCGATGTAGTCATCCCCAATAATCAACTCATCAAAAATCGGGTCTTAAACTGGAGTCACAACACCTCCATTGCCCGCCTCAAAATTCCAGTCGGCGTCTCCTACGACAGCGATCCGATTTTGGTCACTGAGCTGCTGCTCAAATCCGCCCACATGGAACCAGCCATCAGCAGCAAACCCATGCCCAAGGCTATGTTTATGGCCTTTGGTGAAGATGCTCTCCAGTTTGAACTCTGGGTGTGGGTTGACGTCAATAAGCGCTTCAACGTGCAAAGCTCACTGCACTTCACCATTGAGTACAACCTGCGACAGCACAATATTGAAATTGCCTATCACCAGCGCGATGTGTGGATTCGCAACCTCCCACCCCACCAGGACAATGGCGATAGCAAACCGCCCTTCTTCAACCGCCAAATTGCCCTGCAACATCGTCCCAGAGTCACGGCTCAAACCACCCTCAAAGACATGCTGCGTCAGGTCAGCTATTTTGCCAACTTTACCGATCTAGAAATCCGACAGCTAATTGAAATTGGCCATCGTCAGCGCAGCCGTTCAGGAACAACACTGTTTCACGAAGGCGACGCCGGCAACTCGTTTTACATTTTGCTCGAAGGCAAAATCGATATCCTGGCCGAAAAGCTCAATCGCCACCTCGCCACCCTAGAACCAGGACAGTTTTTTGGTGAAGTCGCCTTACTCCTGGGTGTGCCCCGCACAGCAATGGCCCGCGTCTCAGAAGATGCCCTGCTATTTGTCATCAACCAGCCCAGCTTCTCTGACCTGCTGCGACGCTATCCCGACCTATCCAATCAAGTAGTACAGGCCATGGCCCAGCATCGAGATGAGCTGGCCAAACGTCAGCGAGAAATGCGGGCCCTCAACCTGGTAGATTCCAGCGAAGACGATGCCAACCCAGTTATCTGGGCCCGGAAACGCCTGAAACGTATGTTTGATTTATAGAATCCGCCATCGACAGCAAGCTTGAACTAACAGGCCTAAACGAAAGAGCGATTCAGTCTAATTTTTGTAGTCACATACCAGGGCCACTGGTAGTGCTCAGCAATCAGCCACAGGACAATTCCTGCATGGGCCAATAGCGTGGCAACTGTCCAAATGACAGCAAACCGACTCACACCGCCGCTATCGATGGGCGGGAACATATAGTTGGAGGCGATCACCAACAAAGCAGGCAGACAAGCAATGGCTAGGGCAAAGCTCCAAACAATCACCGCCACATGACTGTCAGGACGACCACTCTGCCGCCAACGCTGCCCTGTCCAAAACCACACCATCGGCTGGACACCATCTAGCATCTGGAGTGACTGATTCTCCAGATTTGCCGTAAAAATATGTCGACAGAAGCTACACGCAAACGCGTCGGTCAGCGTCAGCACCGACAGTTCACCATGGCGACAAACCGGGCACGTGTAGGTGTCGTGATAGTTAAGGGTACTCAGCAAACTGTCCTTCGACAGTTCAGAAGCCAACGAAGAAGGGCGCTGGTAGCTCATGAAACGGATAGAAATGGGTTAGCTATATACCAACCTATGCCGTTTCATCAGATCAGAAATCGAATGCGCCGCTTTTCTTAACAGAGCTCTTGCGTTAAGGTAATACTACTTAACAACCAGACACAAAGTCCGTCTCTGCAAGGAAACAGACTTGCGTCGGCATCACTTGTAGCCCATGGCTAGCTTAAGAAAGAGCCTAATGGTAGCAAGACTGCTGCCAAGCTTTTAAGCTATGCCGCGACGGTATCGGCGCAATGCAAGCCTACAGCGTTTCTAACAGAGCAAGCATCACCTAAGAAACCGACAAGCTATTCACACCCTCTGGCTTTGAGCTGTAACAGCAACGCATCTGCTTCAGCCTGTAGATGCAAAATCTCAACTTGAATATTTGGATGATATGGGTAGCTTTTCAGCTCAGCTAAATAGATTTTTTTATCGTCAGCGGCCGGCTGAGTCTCACGATTAGAATCGCTTGTACTCGAAACGGGCTTGGTAGTTGTTCTGGTCACAGAAATAGGTTTCATATTATAGGTCGCTAGGAATAACTACCTAGCGAAGTTTGACCAGGATTGTACCCTAAAAGTTCCACTCATAACTTCATCAAAAGATACCAATATTTAATCTGTCCCTTTTCTTTTACCGGTGAGCAGCAAATTTGCTACGTGTAAATACTCAAGGATTAAAACATTTGAACCCCCTAATATCCGTGTGTTGGCAGTGCGGGATACACACCAACAGGAACCCCCTGTGCTCGTATTCCACACTCTCATCAGTAAGTCTGATGGACCTGATTTATCAAACTAATATCGCCGTTGAGTTTTTCCTAGAGGCAGTAGTCCCTTAGAAAAAACTCAACGGCGATTAAAGACGAGCTAGGACCGGCACGCGCGAAGGATACCCTAAGCGCCCTAAGAGTCGTCAGAACCACCGGTCAAGCTTTTTAAGCGCTCGGTGATGGTGTTCATCAGATTTTCGACTGACTCCTTGAGTTCATGCCAGGCATCTTCGGCTGCATCTGAGATGCCCTTAAGATTGATATGGGCCTCATCTAGGTACTTTTCCAGATTTTCAATCTCTTCGTGTTGAGCCGCCAGCAGCGCCTCTTCCTTTTCAGCCTTGAGGTTACCCAACTGTTCCTGGGCGGTTGCAATCTGCTGCTCCAACTGTTGAACGTATTCAAGTTTTGTGCTCATTGCAAAGATCTCCGTTTGAGAGAGGAATAAAGCCGACTAGGACAGAGCTGTAATTCCTAGTAACAGACCAGGAATTACAAAAAACACTGAGATGATGTACGCAAACGCTAAATACTTGCGCTCAGATGCCACATTGGCCAATGTCTGAGCCCCCAAAATCGGTAACTTGCAAAGAAAGGGAATGCCATAGATAACCACCACTCCTAGGAAGTTATAAAGCATATGTACCATGGCAATTTCTAGGGCAGGAACGGCCTCAGCGCCAGAAACGGCAGTGGCCGCCAGCAAGGCAGTGATGCAGGTACCAATATTGGCACCTAGGGTAAACGGATAGATTTGCGCCAACCCAAAGACTCCGGCACCAGCTAACGGAATCATTAGACTCGTTGTCGTGGAGGAGGACTGCACCAAAATGGTGATCAGAGTGCCAGCAACGATGCCTGCAATGGGACCACGGCCAATGGCAACATGCAAAATATCCTTCGCTTTACCCACCATTAGGGATTTGAGCAGTTTGCCGATAAAGGCAATGGTCAAGAAGATCAACCCAATCCCTAGGAAGATAAGCAAAATTCCATCAAAGGGCGCTGGTAAAACATGGGTAATGTTCTTAAAAACAGTGACCACAGGCTTGGTTGCAGCCTTGACAATATTTAGATCTTTGATGCTCATAGAACCGCCACCAGCCATGGCATTGGCGATAATCAGCCCCAGCTTTTCTAACGGATGAAACAGGATCTCTAAGGGCAGAAAAATGATGACGCTGAGAAGATTAAAAAAGTCGTGAACGGTGGCTGCTGCAAACGCCTTTTTAAACTCATTTTTATCGCCTACGTGCCCCAGACTCACCAATGTGTTGGTAATAGTTGTGCCAATATTAGCCCCCATCACCATTGGGATGGCCGTCGCCACAGGTAGGCCACCGGCCACTAAACCCACGATGATGGAGGTAACTGTACTCGATGATTGGATTAGGGCCGTAGCTACGGTCCCAACAATTAGCCCTAAAAATGGGTTGGTGGCAAAGGCAAAGAGTTCTTTGGCCTGATCGCCCGTGGCAGACTTGAACCCGGCGCCGATCATGCCGACTGCGACGATCAGCAGGTACACCAAAAAGACAACACTAAGCCACTGAATAACTGAATTCTTTTGGGGTTGACTCTGCTCTGAAACTTGGCTCATTGATGCAAGACTCCATAGTTAAATTGTCAGAGATTGATAACCTTAAGCACAGTCCCCAGGGAAAGAAACTCCATATTCTCTTTTCCCTGGAGCACGCTTTCTAGGTCAAAAGACATGGGGCTGATTGCAGATAATACAATCAGCCCCATGTGCAACCTATGGGAGCAGGGTGAATATTCCGTTACGGATAGATTAATGGTTGATTAACGGTATGCACAGCGACTCGCTAACTATCATGCCTAAGCCAGGCTAAGCCCTAATAATCTCGATCAATCAGGGGAAGAACAGGCTAGCTCTTTCGATAGCACGTCAATGGTGTCGCCCAGGGCCGTGGTCAGACTTTGACGAGTCTCTTCGTGGGCAAATTGTTCGGCTTTGAGGGCACTAGACAACTGATCGCAGAGGGTGAGGGCTTCGGTTAGTTGCGATCGCAGCTCATCCACTGACTCCACCTGGTTGACGTCAGCCAACACCTGTCTCAAATCAGAGGAGGCTTCCCCCGTGACAGGAGCCTGCTGAAACATAGTTAACTGATTGGCCAACGCCCGAATCCGTGTCTGGCTTCTTTCCGAATCGTTACGACGCTGTTCAGACTCAGATTCATACAGTCTGCGCCAGTTAGCCGCACTGGCATAGGCCTGGTCCCGTTCCTGACCGAGAACTTGCAGCTGCTGCTGTAAAGTTTGAATCTCTGCTAACCACTGAGATACTTCGTTAACCATAGGAGCACCTCTAATTATTTCCCCATTGTATTT
>CALBPH010000106.1 GCA_937899365.1 uncultured Leptolyngbya sp. | reverse complement strand
GATTTTGATGAGGCGCGAAGAGGTGCGATCGCAACCCTACACTCGACCGGTATCTCCCATCATCTCTGCCAGATGGGCCGCCTTACCACCGGGGGCAGCACAGGCATCAATCACCGTTTCCCCCGGCTGCGGATCCACCAGGTAGCTCACCAGCTGGGCGCTGCTGTCTTGGACCATCCACCAGCCGTCGTCATAGCCCGGTAGCTGTCGCACATTTCCCGTCGCCCCCACAATTCTCACACCGTCTGGAATACCCGCATGGGAGGTCACCGTCAAACCGCGATCGCTCAGCGCTGTGACTACCTGGTCAACGGTTGTGCGTAACCGATTTACCCGCAGGTCAGTCTTAGGTACCTGGTTAAACCAGTCACACAGACTAGCAACATCCGCCGCCGGCACCAGCTGCTGCCAGGCTCGGATAATCCAGTCAGGGTAGCTGTGAAAAATTCCCAACGCCTGGGTCTCATCGGCGGGCAGCTGCAACGGATCGCCATCATTCCCTTGCAGACGAATGTACTGCCTCAGCATGCCGTTGACGACACCGCTGAGTTTTCCCAACCGCTGATGTTTTGCCAGCTGAACCGTTGTATCAACAACAGCATGATTGGGCACATGGTCAAGGTAGCGCAGCTGATAAAACCCCAGGTGCAAAATACGTCGCAAATCGGCCGGCTGCTGGTCTGCCGTGCGTTTACCCAGCTGATCAATCAGGGCATCTAACGTGCGCTGACGACGGACGGTGCCATAAATCAGCTCCGTTGCTAAACGCCGATCGGCAGGCTCTAAGGCAAAGTTTCTGATATTGCGCTCTAGGGCAACATCGGCAAAGGCACCCTTATCGATATCGCGCAAAACGACAAAGGCCAGATATCGAGCCGATAGATGAGAACCATTCGATGACATAGAGGGTAAGGGTTTGGCCACAGGTTGGGGGGTAAGTAGTCGCTGGGCAGGGGGCTGAAATTGTGTGGGTCATGTGGGCCATGTGGACGTAATGCGCGGGCCATGTGGTCACTAAAGCCCTATGGACACAGTTCCAAACACAGCAAAGGAGCATGGTAGTGCCATGCTCCCCACGTTCAAAGCAGCTTGTCAAAGCAAGCTTACTTTTTTTGCCCCTTTTTCTTGTCTTTTTTCTGACCTTTCTTAGAATCCTTTTTCTGATCCTTATTTGGGTCTTGCTTTGGGCCCCGACGTTTGCGTACCGGTGTCCGAGTATCTAATGCTTCCTGGGTACGCTTACGCTTATCTCGCCACTCGACAGCTGTTAAATAGATAACGCCCCCGGTCACAAACAATAAAAGCAGCGCGGCCAGTGTTGCCAGAACACTATAGGCTTGGGCTTCTAATTCGCCTGTCATAAAATTCTAACCAGTAGTCTAGAAACCGTTGCGGCCCCAGATAACCATGGTGATGGAAAAGCTAAAGAAAGAAAGTAATGCAATCCAGCCCAACGTCAAAATATCCATATCGCTTGCCCGCGTTGTTTACTAAAGTGCCGCGCAATCGGCTCCTTCTATCATACGGTAGATTAATGCCCGATTTTTGGGCGATGGCAAAATTGACGCAAAGCGCATGGCGACCGCTATGGATCAAGAACGGGTTGAATCAATTAAGGCGGGAGGGATCGCGGCACTGACGGGGACAGCGGTCAGCGCCGTGGTAGTTCTGCTAACGCCCAATTTGATGACTCTATATCCATTGACCGCTGGCACGGTCATCCCCTTATTAACCGCTGGCACGGTCCCAGACCTACTGACCGCTGGCACGGTACGAATAGCCATTGCCACTGTTTGTGCCTTTTTATTTGGTGTGACCTATCGCTACGTGGTCCGCAACGATTCCAATCCCCACTTGCGCAGTGGTGCCGTCGGGGCGTTTGCGTTGACCCGCAGCCTAGGCCAGCTAGAGAGCATAACGCCTTCAGATTTAACGCTGTCCGGTGCCTTACCGTTTGTCTTACCCATTGTGGAAAGCTTTGGCCTATTTTTATCGATTCGTCTGGTGCTGGATTTGGGACTAAAACAGCAGTGGTTTCAGCCCTTTGAATCTGATTGATCTGATTGCTCAGGGAGTAAGGTTTGACGTATCGGAATTTGAATGGTGAATTTGGTGCCCTGGCCTAGGGTTGATTGGCAATATAGTTGCCCCTTATGGCGCTGGGTGACTATCTGATAGCTAATGGACATGCCTATACCTGTCCGTGATTTAACGCTCTCTGGGATACCGGGGCCACTGTCTGCGATCTCAATTTCAATGGACTGACCATCGATCTGCCGGGTGCTTATCGTAATTTCATCAGCGCTAGCCAGCTTGCTCTCACCAGAGGCCTCTCTGGCCATTTCCATCGCATCAACGGCATTGACAAAAATATTCATAAACACCTGATTTAGCTGGCTGGGGTAGCATTCCACCAGGGGTATGTCGCCGTAGTGCTTAGCAACCGTGATTTCAAGTCGGCTGGACGCGGCTTTGAGCCGATACTGTAACAGTGAAAGGGTACTTTCTAATCCCTCATGAATATTCACCGATTTACAAGCCGATTCGTCTTTACGGGAGAAGTTACGTAGGGATAGAACAATTTCACAAATACGCTCGGTGCCTAAATTCATTGAGTCCAGCACCTTAGGAAAGTCTTCTTGAAGAAAGTCCAGGTCAATCGACTCCAACGCCTGTTCAATCTCAGTGACCGGGTTGGGATAGTGACATTGATATAGCTGCACCAACATCAGCAGATCTTGGGCGTAGTTCTCAGTGTGGAAGAGGTTCCCATGGATAAAATTAACCGGGTTATTAATCTCATGGGCCACACCCGCCACGAGTTCTCCCAAGCTAGATAGTTTTTCCCGTTGAATCATTTGCACTTGTGTCTGTTGCAGCGTCCGCAGTGTCGACTCGAGCTGTTGGCCCAGGGCCTCGGCAGATTGGCGAGCATCATTCATGGCCACTATTTTTGGGAAAATAGTCCAACAGGCAATGGCCACGCCAAAGAAGGACAGCACCAGCACCAGTACCACCAAAAAGTCGATGGGTTGTTCAATATTGGTGCGGGCAATCACAGCACTGACAGACCAGCTAATGACGGTAGCCCCGCTGATAAAGCCCACCAGGGTGGCAATTTGTAGAGGAATCAAGTTTTCAAAATTACTGTCAGATTGCCAGTCAAACCCTGGCCACTGCCAATGGTCCATCCAGTTTGACGCCGCGTCACCCATCAAGTGATTCCCCAGGACAATCACCAGCGGCAACAGTAAACCAATAGCAAAGTTCTGAATTCCCCAGGCCCATCCCCCCACGAACAGAATCAGGGTTTCTGCCACCGCCATGACTAGCGCCAACCACGGCAGACTCGTGTCACAGGCCTCCCGTTGAGACCATATGCCCCAGTGCAGGGTGATAAAGGCAATCAACCAGCCCACCCCAGTCACCATGACAATTTCGTGCAGATCGCCCCAGGTGAGAAACACCAGACTCAGCAGCAGCGTTAGCCCTAATCCTGGACCAAAGACGCCTTGGGCAGACACCCGACCAAACATCGGAGAGATGTACCGATCTTGAGCCAGCTGATACAAAATCCGAGGGATAATGGAGACAGCTGTGGCCATTGACAGTAAGTTACTGGACACCACTAAAAACGTTATCAGTAGCGGGGTTGCGGTTCCCCAATAGGGCTTGGCCACCGTTAGTAGGGTGAGAAAGGTATCGGTGGGAGCAGCGGTGTCAGCTAAGGTGTAAAGCAACAGCCAGGAACCCGCCAGATAAACCACTGGAATCAACCCGGCAACAATTAACAGGCTTTGCAACGTGCGACGTGGCTGCTTACTATCGGCGACAAATACTGAGGCTGT
>CALBPH010000105.1 GCA_937899365.1 uncultured Leptolyngbya sp. | reverse complement strand
CATCGCCTGCATTTCTGTAGCTATCCCCCCCCTCCGGGGGGGTATGGGGGGTGCCCAGGGCCATGCCCGTTTGCCGACACAGACTGCCCGCCGCCAGGTTTCGCACCACCACCTCCAGGGGCACAATGGTCACCGGCTTTACCCACATTTCTCGCTCATTGGGGGACTCAAGCCAATGGGTGGCAATGCCCTGGGCCTCTAGCAGTTGAAACAGGTGGGTGGACACCGCATTATTAATCTGGCCCTTGTTGGCAATGGTGCCCCGCTTCTGGGCATTAAATGCCGTGGCATCGTCCTTAAAGTAGGTCACCAGAACCGCTGGGTCGTCAGTGGCATAGAGAATTTTTGCCTTGCCTTCATAGAGCTTTTTCCGCTCAGCCATAGGGTCTCCCAAGGGGAATTTGCCTCGCCCATTTTAACGTGGGGTGGGATTGGAGTTGGGATTGAATTTGTGGAGATATTTCTTTGTGGAGACGTTCCATGGAACGTCTCCACAAATTGATTGGGTCTTATTTGGTTGTCATTATGTATACTCCATCCCAGTCGGCGGCTGGTGGATTCTTTAGATAGGCGTGAATGCGAGCGATGTGAACATCAACAGCTTTGTCATGGGGGCGCATCACTTTGGCCCTGGCAAATATTTCTAAGGCGCGGCTAAACCGTTGGGAGGTATAGGCCTTACGCCCTTGCTTATACAGATCTAAAAAGTCCTGGGTGGCCTGATCGAGCTGGTAATTTTGTCGGCTGCCAATCAGCTCGTAGATTTTGACCGGTTCTGTTTTTCCTTTTACCCGGGTCAGATCTAACTCCCTCACCCAAACCAGCTCCCGACAGCGTTCATAGGTGTGCTCGCTCATGACAATGTCACAGCCGTACTGCTTGGTCACCCCTTCCAACCGAGAGCTCAGATTCACCCCATCGCCAATGACCGTATATTCCATTTTGCGATGGGAACCGATGTTGCCGGAGACCACTTCCCCAGAACTTAGGCCAATGCCAATGTTGATTTTGGGCTGGCTGGTGGCCTGGCGAGCGCGATTAAAGTGCACCAGCCGCTCCCGCATATCCAAAGCGGCTTCCACCGCTGACCAACCGTGGTTTTCTAGGGGTAGGGGGGCACCAAACACCGCCATCAGGGCATCGCCAATAAATTTATCCAGGGTGCCCTGGTGGTTAAAGACCGCTTCCACCATGGTCTCAAAATATTCGTTGAGCATGGATACCACCTGGGAGGCTTCCAAGCTCTCGGTCAGGGTGGTGTAGCCGCGAATATCAGAGAACAGCACCGTGACATCCCGACGTTTGCCCACCATCAGAGAATCTTCCCCAAGGGCCATAACCTGCTCCGCCACGCTGGGGGTCATGTAGCGGTAAAGGGTGGTTTTCATCCGCTTCTCTTGGCTGATGTCTTCGAGCACCACCAGCCCGCCACGGACGCCACCGCTGGGGGCGGTTAAGGGGTTAACCGTCAGGTTAATGCTGTGTTCTAGATGGTGTAAATCCTCGGGGGCTTCGATGGTAATAGCCGTCTGCCCCCAGGGATAGTAGGTTTGGGGATTGTCAGTGTCGTCTGCTTGAGGAAAGAATGTCGATGTTTGGCGTCGCAGCTCCACTGGCACCAGCAGCGTTTGCTGACCGTCAACGGTGGACATGGACACCTGTAGCGTTTGCTCTGGAACATACAGCACTAAGCCAAACTCAAAACTATCGGCCAGACGCGATCGCAACCGTTCAATCGGCACCACTTCCCAAATTAGCCGACCCACCAAAATGTCTTCCCAGGTCTGCTTCACCTGCTCTGACGCCTCATCCCCTTCGGCCGCCACGGCCGGACAGCCCAGTAGACTCAGAGCCGCATCATTAATGGTGACAATTCGCCCCCCCATATCCGTTGAAATAACGGCATCTGAGAGGCTTTGGAGAATATCTTTTTGATACTGTTTCTCCAGCAGTACGCTCTCATATAGCTGGGCATTTTCCAGGGCAATACCCGCCTGGGTATTAAATGCCTTCATAAACGACTCATCGGAGCGGGTAAACGAACCCTGCATTTTATTGATCAGCTGGGTGACCCCCATGATCTGCCCCGAGGAATTAAAGACGGGCATACACAAAATGCTGTGGGTACGATAGCCGGTGCGGTCGTCCGCCGAACTATCAAATCGACTGTCCTTGTAAGCATCGGGAATATTAAGGGTCTCACCCGTAGAGGCCACATAGCCAACGATGCTGTCTTTGTCATTGGCCTGACGCAGCTCCACCAGCTGGGTGCGGTCGGCACTTTGCACCTTGGACCACAGCTCATTGCCATCCATCAGCCACAGGGTGCTGCGATCCGCCTGCATCAGGGTGCGGGCCTCAGCCATAACCGACTGCAGCGTCACCTCTAGTTCCAAACTTTGATCCAGCGATGAGATCGCATTCAACAGCGCATTTAATCCCTTTTGGGTCCGCGCTGCCGTATAGAACGTGTTGCAGCTCTCCAGTAGAACACCAATGGACCGAGCAAACGATTCGAACTCCTTCTCATCATCCAGGGTAAATCGATCGTCGCCAATCTTATTCAGCAGCTGCACCACCGCAACGGCATTTTCCCCGTTACTAAAAATGGGCATGCACAGCACGTTTTTAGTCCGATAGCCCGTCTCTTGATCCGTCGCCCGGTTAAATCGAGGATCGTCATAGGCGCTGGGAATATTGAGGGATTTTCTAGTTTCGGCCACATAGCCAGCAATGCCTTTACCCATGGGAATGCGGATTTCGACCGCCTTTTCTTCAGCCCCCTGGGCGACTTTTGACCACAGTTCCTGATTTTCTTGATCCACAATGAAAATTGTGGTGCGATCCGCCTGGAGGATCTGACCAATTTTCAATGTGAATGCCTCTAGCAGTTCTCCTAAAAGCGTTTCCAGCGATTGGTTGTTGATTAGGTTGATCGCCTTGAGGAAATACTCAAACTCTTGAATGATTAATTCCAGAAGCTCGATAAATCTAGGCTTAGATAAATGCTGAACCTGAGCCTTAAGGTGACCAGGCATATTGCCCTGGGACAAACGGGCCAACGTACTATCTACAGACGACTGAGCCATAGTTATTTATACGAGTTCGCCAAACTATATTTAACGAGTAATCTAATGGGAAAATCGCTGACCCTGCTGTGAACTTAGCTGCCAGACTCAACCAGAAAATGGCTGGGGTAGACAGGTTCATTCGGCAGATCAGCAATAGCTTGATGGGAGCTACTAAACCTCTGGATAGGACAATGATCAGAGAAGGCTATAGACATTCCCTAACCCATGGTAGAAGACTGCAATTACAGCATTTGTACTTACCCGCCTCCTCTATAGTTTAATCAGTTTGTCCAGATTATTTTAATGCCGTTGCTAATCTCTGCCATGATTTGGCCTGGGAGGCCCTGAGGCAAGGCCTGAATAGCAGGGCGGTATTTACCCTTAACCCAAATTAGCAACGGTATCAATCACCCCCGGATTGCTCAGGCTTTAGCAGTGGAAATGCAATCACATCGCGGATGCTGGGGGAGTCGGTGAGGAGCAGCACCAGACGGTCAATTCCCATGCCCATGCCGCCGGTGGGGGGCATGCCATATTCCAAGGCTGTCACAAAGTCTTCATCCAGGCTTTGGGCTTCAAGGTCCCCCGCTGCTTTTTTGGCCGCCTGGGCCTCCAGACGCTGGCGCTGATCCACCGGGTCCGTCAGCTCTGAAAAGCTATTAGCCGTTTCTCGACCGACAATAAATAGCTCAAAGCGCTCCACCAGTCCTGGCTTATCTCGATGGGGTTTAGCCAGGGGGGAAATTTCCACCGGGTAGACGATGATAAATGT
>CALBPH010000104.1 GCA_937899365.1 uncultured Leptolyngbya sp. | reverse complement strand
ACAGGATACCCAGATCGCCATCGATGGGTATACCCTTAGCCGCTGTCAGGATTGACCTCGCAAACCACCTGATTGCATCTGTCAGGTGGGTTACAACGGTGCCGGAATGCTTTAAATCACCGCATTTGGTGACATAACTGTATTTGATGACATAGACGACGGGCACGCCACAACAAAGCACATGCTAAAAAGCTCCTGGGTCAAAAGCATTAGAGCCTGTCTAACACTTTCCTATCCAGAAGCTTCTTTAATAAAGGTTAAACAGCTGACTCTTTAGCCAGCTGAGAACAGCTCTACGATAGCGCCTTCTTGTTCATGCTGTACTTACCACCACGGCCACGGTACCACTCACTCGTACGAGCACCAGCAGACAAGATATTGGAAACACGATTGCGCGCTTTCAAGAAGGTTGCCTTAGGCATATCACTTTTGAAAATTGCTTCCATCACCTCAGCGATTTTGAATGCTTCATCGGGCTGAGCCTTCAGAATATTTGCAACAACATCGGGTAAGGGAGTCTTACGGAAAGGATCTTGAACGTAGCGCTGCCAGTTGGGAGACTTACCGCCACGGGGCTTACGAGTCGCCTTAGTTTCGGAGGGAGTTGCGACTTTAGCTGCTTTAGCTTTGGCTTTAGGCTCGGCCTTAGCTTTAGGCTCCGCTTTGGGTTTATTCGTAGAACCGGGCTTACGTCCACGACGTTTGCCTGGTTTCTTAGCAGGAGCTGGCTCAGGCTCGCTCTCTGTAACACTAGCGACCGCATTCGTTAAAATTTCGGTCACACTGTCTACAACACCATTGGTGCCGCCAGTCGACTGAAACATGTCGATAACAGTCTTGAGACCTTCGCGCTTTTTCTCTGTAGCGGATAGCTGACCACTTAGTTCCTCAATTTGAGAAGCAAGCTGGGATTCAACTTCCTTGAGTTGATCAAGGACAGTATTAGCCATATCTAGTTAAACCTCACTTTGTTGCAATGAATGGAGCGATATTCGAGAAAGACAATCTCGTTTGTTTTCTAATTCTACAAACATATAGCACTAATTCAACAAGTTTTTAACACCAAAAAGATACCCAGACGCTAAAAAGTAATACCACTAGAAGTATTTTTGCCTGCCAACAACCTATAAATATCGGCATTAAATTAACTCAGTAAAAATGGGCTCTCGGCTTGCGGTTGTTAAAACAGCGTTGACAAACAAAGCCTGAAGTCTTCTGTTATCAAAGGGTTTGACTGGGAAGACCCCAGGAAACAGCAGTGGTAGAAATTCTATAAAGGATTGGAAAAGTCCCTTCACAGACAGCCCCTACTGGATGGGGCTGCTTGATTATTTACTTGAGAAAAAAATTAAAAAATTTTCTTCAAAATTTGAAGATTCAACAGTGAAAACTGTTAACAATGAACCAAGTCTTTCCCTTTAAAAGAACAAAAAGTAGTTCGCACGAACTACTTTTTGTTCTTTTAAAGGCCCATTGTTGATCAGTTGATCAAATTATCCCCAACGAGTGGAGGGTAAGTCGGGGGGGACATCTTGAAGTCGTCCTGGACCGATTGCTTTGATGGCTTCGGACAAGGCAACATCACCGGTATAAAGGGCCTTGCCAACAATCACGCCACTCACCCCCAAGGGTGCTACCCCCAACAGACTGAGTAGATCGGTCATGGAACTGACGCCCCCCGACGCGATAACGGGAGTGTCAATCTTTTTGGCTAACTCCCTCAGGGCTTCTAAGTTAGGGCCTTTGAGGGTACCGTCTCGTTTAATGTCGGTATAGATAATGGCCGCAGCTCCCAGGTCTCCCATGCGGCGGGCAAGAGCGTCGGCCAGAACAGTAGAGGTTTCAATCCAACCTCGAGTGGCCACCCTACCGTCACGGGCATCAATGCCGACAAAGATACGACCGGGGAATTCGGTGCTGAGTTCTCCTACTAGATCGGGGTTCTCAACGGCAACAGTCCCGAGGATGGCGTACTGCACACCCAAGTCAAACAGTTGTTTGACTCGATTGCGATCGCGTAATCCTCCCCCCACTTGAACCGGTACATCAACGGCCTGAACAATTTTAGTGATCGCCTGCCAGTTCTCGGGTTTCCCGGCCTTAGCGCCGTCTAGGTCCACCAGGTGAATACGAGAGGCTCCCTGCTCAGCCCAGCGGCAAGCAACAGCCACCGGATCGTCATCAAAGACCTGGGATTGTTCATAGTCTCCTTGAAATAGACGAACACAGCGGCCGCCGAGTAAATCAATGGCAGGGATCACGTCCATGGTCAGAATTCACCGTTACATGAGGATGGGCAATGGTTCCCAATTGTACAGAAAAAGGTGAGGTGGGCTGATGTTTGACACGGGTCTGTAATGAAACATCGGACCCTAAAGACTATCCGTAATGTTATCTAAGAGCTGTGAGATCTGGTCGCGGTCTGGAGCTTCAGGATTATGGGCTAAATAGGTTTCTAAATCGCTGCGGGCGGCCAACAGATTTTGTAGCTGATAGTGTACCAGACCCCGATCTCGGCTATTGCTGGGCTGATTGGGGGACAGCAACAGCAGATAATCGAGAATTGTCAATGTGTGGCGTAAGTCACGTCGATTTAGGTAAATCAATTTCAAATTGGTCAATAATCGAGCCAATAGGGATTTGGCATTGATGGGGTTGAGATAGGCAAGATTCCAGGCGGCATTAGTCCCATACAGGCGGTGGAAAATAGCCTGACAATCGGGGGCAAAGAGCACCTCTCCCTGGTTAAACGGGTCCACATATACCGCCATTTCCTCAATGGTGGGACGAATTAAAAAATGTCCCGGCATCCCCACACCTACCATGGGAAAGTCTAGACGTTGGGCCACTTCCAGATACACCAGCGCCAGGGTAATGGGAATCCCCAGCTTTCTTTCGAGCACCCGATTGAGATAGCTATTGTCGGGGTCGTAATAGTCAATTTGGTTACCGCTAAAGCCAAGTTTTGTATAAAGCTGATAGTTAATGGCCTGGATTGTTTTGAGCGGGTAGGCGGAAATGTTGGGGCTGATGGCTGTCGCAATGTCGTCAAGCTGTTGGTAGCAAGCAGCCGGGTCGCAGTCAGGGTAAATTTCCTGCGCTGGGCAAAGTGCTGCCGCCGCTAAATTGAGGCTGGGCTCAGCGATGAGATGACGAAACCGCTGTTGGGCTTGGGAGAAGCTCAGGGACATGGACGTAGCAGTAGATGAAGAGGCGACATGGAGCGGCGAGATGAAGCGATGAGATGAAGCAGCGAGATGAAGCAGCGAGATGAAACGGCAAACCAACAAAGCCGAGGTCAGGGGTGGTCCCCATAGTCACCGCCGCTGCCATAGGCTAGGGACTCTCGCCATCGCCGCCAATAATAGCCAGAGCCAGTGTTGCCCTGGGGAGTGGCTGACAGCAGCCGGTTGAGCGCGCTGTAAACCGCCAAACTGACGTAGTGCCCGGTCCAGTCAACAACCGCCGGAATGCCAACTTGGGGCAAAATCTTGGTGACTAGTGCGGGGTGATACACCGAGGTGCGTGCCAGGGTCTTGGCCAGGGGCAGGAACTGGACAACATCTTGCAAAAAAGGGCGTAATACCGTGTCTCCCAGTCCGGCCATATCTTGGAAAATTGCGGCCAGGAGGGTGTTGATACGATTCTCGTCAAGGGACTGATCAATGGCAAGGCTCATGGCTTTTTGGAATAGCCAGGTCACTGCAATGTTGGGCTGATAGGGCTGTAGCCAGCCCAGGGCAGAGGCACTGAGCTGATCTTGTTTTAGGGCATCATCAATGCCGCTAGTCAGGCGTTCCAGGTGCCGAATCATGGCGCCAAAGCCCCCAAAACTTAGGGGTGATTGATGACCGCTGGCATCTCCCACCGCCAATAGGCGATCCCAGGAAAATCGTAGGGGACTGTTGCGATAGGCGGGAAAAAAGCCAAACAGGGCTCGTTTAAAGTGGAGCTGATCTAGGGTTATTCCTTGATAGTCGGGCAGCAGGCGAAAGTAATCGTCAAACAGATTTTCTAGGGTGATGCGTTCAGGATGGGCATCGAGATAGGTAAACAGATAGGTGGTGCGGCCATCACGGGCGGGAAAGGCTTCCCAAAAATATTGGCACTGATGCTTTATTGGAGTGAACGAGGCGATTAGGTCACCGGTTTGGTTCTCGCTGTAGCCCGTGGCGCAGGTGCCCACCACAAGACAGACCGCATCAGGGGATTCTCCCTGGCGAGCCTGCTGCACAATGGGGGAGAAATGGCCCATTGTGTCAATTAGTAGGCGGGTGGTGAGGGTGGTCTCGCCGGCGGTCACCACAACACCGTCAGGGGCTACCTGAGCGGTGGAGAATGGGGTGTGTTCGAGGAGTTCTCCACCGGCGGCGAGAAAGACCTGTTTTAAGCGGTCTAGCAGATATACGGGGTCAACACCGACATTGAGCACATCGCGCACCCAGAGATCGTCACCGCCGTCAAAGCTAATGCGGGCCGGATTGTATTCGGTTGCGATCGCAACCTCCAATTCATCCTCACTCAAAAGACCGAGCTCAACAAATGTCCTTAACTCACTACGAGAAATATTCCACTCCTGATCGCGACCTCTCAGGACACCTCGCTCTAACAAGGCCACCCGCCATCCCCGTCCGGCTAGGGTCGCCCCCAACAAAATGCCAAGGGTGCCCCCGCAAATCACCACATCGTAGGCATCGGGCCTATTTTCTAAGTCCAGGGTCTGGGTCTGGGTCGACACCACGGTGGGGGTGGGAATCTTGCCATGGCGATAGTCATGCCACAGGGCATCGGCACGCTGAAGACCCCGATGGGGGTTGCCAGG
>CALBPH010000103.1 GCA_937899365.1 uncultured Leptolyngbya sp. | reverse complement strand
GCTGCCCGGTGAGCGGGTGGGGATTGCCATTGGCGATGCCGCTACGATCCAGGTACTGGAGTCATTCCAAACCAACCTGTGTATTCACTCTTCCCGCTATGGTCAGGCGATTGCGGCCCGCGCCATTGCCTCGGGGGCCCTGACCGAAATTGCCAAAACCGTCATTCGCCCCCACTACCAACAAAAGTTTGCGGTGATCGAAGCCACCCTGGATGAGGCGATGCCCAATGTGCCCTGGTACCTGCATCGGGCCGAGGGGTCGATCTTTGCTTGGCTCTGGCTCCAGGATCTGCCCATGGATGACCAAGCGTTTTACCAGACCCTCAAACGGTATGGGGTGATTGTTGTGCCTGGCAGTCCATTTTTCCCAGGCCTTCGAGATGACTGGGACCATAAGCATCAGTGCTTTAGGATTAGCTTGACCGATACGGCAGAGCGAATTGCGATCGCAATCCGCCGGCTGGCTAGTCTGACTGAGGACGTCTACCGCCAAGGCAACACTTAATCACATCATTCCCGTCCCATCGCTCCCTATGCCTTCTACCCCAACACCTTCAGCCGAATGGCTTCCCATTGGCCGCATCGTCGGTCCCCATGGTCTTAATGGCGAGGTTCGCGTCTATCCTGATAGCGATTTCCCACAACGCTTTGAGCAACCTGGCGAACGCTGGTTACTCAAACCAGGAGCAACCACCCCCTCCCCCATAAAGCTGATCAAGGGACGATTTCAAGACGGTAAAGGGCTTTATATTCTAAAACTGGCTGGCATTAACCATCGCGACCAGGCAGAAGCACTGCGGGACTCCCAGCTGCTGGTGGCGGCTGACGACCGTCTCCCCCTTGACCCCGGAGAGTTTCATGTGGGCGATCTGATGGGATTGGCCGTCATCCTCCAAACCACAGGGGAGCAAGTCGGTACGGTAACCGATGTTTATCGAGCCGGTAATGATTTACTTGAAGTGGCACTGACCCCACAAGACGCGGCAGCAGACACCTCCCAAGCTCAGCCACGCACCGCACTCATTCCGTTTGTAGAAGCCATTGTGCCGGTGGTTGACTTAACCAATAGTCGAGTTGAAATTACTCCACCCGATGGCCTAATTGACTAATGTCGCGGACTAATGTCGCGCTCGGTATCGTGCATGCTCAATCCGGCCAAATGGGCTTGGCTGGTAAGCAATAGCCGAATTCGCTCTAGGGTCTTACGGTCGTTGATTTGCTGCTCTTGATAACCCCGCTGCCATACGGGAGCACCCGGTATACCCCTCACCAGGTTAATGCGCTTAGCCGCCGCCGCTTTGAATCCGGCCACAAATGAAGAGAGGGCACGGGGTTTGGGCGGACTTTGCCCCAAACCATAGGACGATGACTGGGCACCGTCAACCACAGCTACCAATGCCCTGACACCGTTAGGCAGCACCGTCCATAGGTCGAGTTCAATGTCACGCTGGTGAGCCACGGCTATCTGTCGCCATTCATCCGCCACAATCTGCCCGGATGGTGTGAGCTGCGTATGCTCACCTAGCACTTCACCCAACAAAGACTCTTCCTGGTGAGTTAAGAGATGAACGTGATAAACCCTGGTGCTGGGTTTGGATAGCCCCAACTGGAATGTACTAGCCAACCTTCCCTCAGTGCCGATCGAGGCATTGCGTTATCTTCCGTTGGTCTAGATTTCCCTAATGCTGGTATAAATTCTCGCCAGCCAATAACGTAATTTACCCGTGTAGTGACGTCCATTAGAACACCTCTACACGGGTAAACCGAGTCAAATCAAACTAGTCTAAATGGGCAGAGCGAGACTCGAACTCGCATGACCAAAGGCCGCCACATTTTGAGTGTGGTGCGTCTACCAATTTCGCCATCCGCCCGTAGCGTAACTATTATAGTGGATGCTGCGCGTTTCTAGTAGCTTTTGATAATCTAAGGTGCTGTGCCACTGGGTAATTTCCTTAGCCCGCAGCACGGGCACAGGATGGGTGAGATCTTGGGTTCGCATCTGCTTTAGAAGAGCTCCCAGCTGATCGTGGCCTAGCTCTTCATAGGCATTGGCCTGGGATAAAAATGCATCCAAATTGAGCTGGGGGGAAAGGGTGGGAGAGCCCCCTGCGAGCTTCATCAGCACCGCGGCTACCACCCGAGCGTCTTGGCTGACCAATAGGGCAGCGCGATCGCACGTAAACTCAGCGCAGCGTACCCATTCTAAAATCTGGCTTTGCAGGTTTTGGGCAAGGGCAGGACCCAGGGGGAGCTGGCTAGCCGCCAACGCAATCAAATTAGCCAGGGTCAGATACACACCGTGATCGCACTTGAGGTGCCCCAGTTCATGGCCAATCACCGCCTGCAGCTCTTGGGCATTGAGTAGCTCTATCAGCGAAGTGTGCACCACAATAAATGGCTGCTTACCCCGCATGGCAAAGGTATAGGCATTGGGCGCCGGATGCTGCTTTACATAGAGCTGTGGATGTTCTATGTCCAACACTTGGCAAGCTTCCACCAGCAGCCCATAAATGTCAGGCAGCTGCTGCGGCCCGACCAACACACTGGTAGCAATATTTTCTAAGTAGAAAAATTGTTCTGCTGTGGGTCTCAGCAAGGTGCGCACTGCCAACCCCAAACCGGGCAGCTGATTGAGAGACTCAGTGGCTTGCAAATCTAGTGGATGACGAAAATGGTTGGCCCGTAGCCCGGTCAAAATAGACTTTTTATCCACGCCATCCACCTTTCTAGTTGCTGTGCCTGCTAATTACCAGTGTAACGGGCTAAACCACAACGGGCTGAGATTGGATGTCCGCCGAAGCAGCGTCCTGGCCTTGAACACGGCGTAACTTAGCCCCCACAGCAGAGAGCTTAGCTTCAATGTTTTCATAGCCCCGGTCTAGGTGTTGGAGACCGTGCAGCGTGGTCTTACCCTCAGCCGCCAAACCTGCCACCAGTAAAGCCGCCGCCGCCCTCAGGTCAGTGCCTGTGACCGGTGCCCCTGAAAGGAAGGGCACACCCCGAATAACAGCAGCGTTACCCGTCAGGCGAATGTCGGCCCCCATGCGATTAAACTCAGCCACGTGTTGCAACCGGTTTTCAAAAACCGTTTCCGTAATGACGCTATTGCCTTCTGCCAGGGTGGTCAGGGCCATAAACTGAGCCTGCATGTCTGTCGGAAACCCA
>CALBPH010000102.1 GCA_937899365.1 uncultured Leptolyngbya sp. | reverse complement strand
AGGCGCTGTCCACGGTCACGACCTGGCTTGGATGAGGGCCCACCTACCCACCGACGGTTCTGTTCAGATTGTAGATGTGTCCTCTAGCTATTGTTGTATCGGACTATGGGGACCCAAGGCTGAGGCGGTCCTCCAGTCTCTCACCCAAACCAACGTGACTCAGTCAGCCTTTGGTTTCTTTACTAGCCAATCATTCTACATTGGCAACATTCCCGTTCTCGCCTCGCGAGTCTCCTATGTCGGTGAAACAGGCTGGGAAATCTATGCCCTGACAGAGTTGGGGCTAAACCTCTGGGATCTGTTGTGGGCGGCAGGCCAAGAACACGGCATCATCGCCGCTGGCCTGGGAGCCTTTGACACCCTGCGTTTAGAAAAGGGATTTTTGTTGTGGGGGTCCGACATTCACACCGAATACAATCCCTATGAAGCCGGTCTAGGTTTTGCTGTTAGACCCAACAAAGGAGACTTTATTGGCAAAAAATCATTGCTTGAGCAACAGGAATATCCTAGCCAAACGCTGTGCTATTTAACCCTCAATGATCCCACAGCCATAGTAATGGGAAAAGAACCCGTGCTCGTCGATGGCAAAGTATTAGGCTACGTCACCAGTGCAGGCTATGGCTATAGTTTGGGCCGCTGTATTGCCTACGCCTATTTGCCCCTAAGATACTCCACCCCAGGAACAACCGTCACCATAGAGTATTTTGACCAACCTCTTACAGCAACCGTTGTTGAAAAGCTGTTATAGCGCTCACTTAATCCCAGTCCTATCATTGTCGCTATCATACCCGAGCTGAGCGACGGACATCTACGGCGAATTCATGCCACCTGGTCTCTTTGGGTATTGCACCGTCAGGCCATCGGGTTTGATCTCAAAGCAAATATGTATGACAGGTATTATGGATAACAGGTATAAAGAAAGCCGTTGCTGATCCCCGGTATGAATTTATTGGGTAAACATGGGCGCATCCCATATCTCACACATCGGTTCATCCCCTAATTCAGCAACAGCTAAAGCAACGGCCAGGGATGGCTTGGTAGCAAATATTATTGAATGTTAAAGCAGTGGCAAACTAGAGATTTCGGATAGAACAGTAAAAGGGCCGTAAGGAATAGGCAGGCCTGAATGATTACAATAGGACTATCTCCGGGCTCGCTCCCCTGTCTATATCCCATTTGTTTAGTTGTCTATGGCCAGTGCTGACGATTATTATGCGCGGTTACAGGTATCACCCGATGCTAGTCAAGCAGAAATCAAGGCGGCGTTTCGACGATTGGCACGGCGCTACCATCCCGATCTAAACCCAAACGATCCCAGGGCGCTGGAAAAGTTTCGGGCGCTGCATGAGGCCTATGAGGTGCTGACCGATCAGGTACAGCGGCAGCGATACGACCATACCGGCACCACTGAATATAGTGGTACTCGCCCCCAACCGGCCCACGATTTCTACTTGCGTGGTATTCAGCAAACCCTGGCCCGACGCTACAAGGGGGCTTTGGCAGATTTTGACCGGGCCATTGAGCTGCAGCCAAACCTGGCCGAAGCTTATTTACGGCGGGCCCAGGTGCGCTATCTCTTGGAAGACGACGCGGGCGTACTGGCGGACTGTCAGCGACTGCTACAGCTATCACAGCTGCCCCAGACTTACTATTACTTAGGATTGGCTCGCTATCGACTGGGATATACCGAAAGTGCGATCGCAGCTTTCACCGAGGCCATTGCCCACGAACCGGACGACCCCCAAGCCTATTTTCAACGGGGCATTGCCCATGCCGATGTCCAAGACTGGGACGAGGCGGCCAACGATTTTCAAATTGCCTCAATGCACTACCAGTCCCAGGGAGATTTGGAAGGCTATAACCGCAGTTGCGATCGCATCCGCATCCTTCGACAGCAGCGCCGTTCTAAATTAGGCACCACGGCTGTCAATCGGGTCAAACCCTGGGGCCGACTGGGCCGGCTCAATCGCTTGCTATTTGGGCTGTTGGGCAATCCGGCCGTCCAGCTACCGGCATTGTATGGCCAACTGAACCAGCGCCAGGCCCTGCGGACAGGCTGTTTCCTAGCCATGTTGGGACTGGGTGGGTTTACCCTCGGTGGCTATGTCTATGTCATACAGCTTGCCAATATCGCCAATCCTGAGGCTGCATTAGGCCCTGGGGCTACGTTAGGGCGTCTCTGGCTATCAGGATGTGCCACATTTTTTAGTCTAATTATCATCCTGGCCTTCTCACGGCTGTGGCTGCGCCGCCACGGCACCTGGGCAAGTGACACCTTTATTGCTGGGGCTACCCTGTTCCCCACAGGTATGTTTACACTGGTTAGCCCCATGGCGCTCCCTTTACCGTGGCTATGGGTACTATTATTCTGCATAGCCCTACACCATACGTTTCTCACCCTTTATAGCGGCTGCCACCAGATTCACCACTATCCTGAAGTTGTAGCCACCTGGCTGACCCCTAGCTTTCTTTTCACGTGTTGTACCGCGGGCTACGTAGCCTGGCATGCATGGGGCTAGCCCCGCTCGGGCCTAACCTCTACTTTTTAAGCGTTGGGATATGACAGGCGCGTCGATTCTGTTGTAAAAAAATGCACCTGGTTTACCCTCCCATGGAACATGAGGCGATGGGCCAAGGTTACCAGCGCCATATAAATAGAACCATCGAGCCGATATCAATCTTGGATCAGGCAGTATTTTAAAAAATCAAATATTCTTTTTACCTAAATAAATATTCCAAGACTGTCGACGAAAGCCCTTTATATTAACCACCCCTCACGTCATATTGTTATATCTGATACAAAAAATAAGCAGCAGGCTTTTCTAGGAATCAGGGTAGTTCCCAGGGCTTTTTGGCATCTGTTCAGATGCAATCGGCGCATGTATCAACTACCACATAAGTCACATGGATGATTCGCTGCGTATTTGAGTGTTGGCAGCTGCTAGGAGTCAAGAATTTGCCGTTGCTGATTTAGAGGATGAACCGATCGGTGAGATATGCCCTAGGACAATATCTCTCAGAGAAAATCATCCCGAAGATCGGCAACGCCAGAATTTAAAGCTCCTGCGGATCTTAAAGGTATTCGCAAAACATTTAGACAGCAACAAGCCATCTAGACGTTTTTATTCCCCAGGTCTTCTACCGTTTGGCTAATCGACACGACACAGA
>CALBPH010000101.1 GCA_937899365.1 uncultured Leptolyngbya sp. | reverse complement strand
GGAAGGACGAACATTCCCTGTCGCCACTTGGGGTGCAGAGCTGGATCGCTTGGATCAACAGTAGCTAATTCGATCAGGGCCATAGAGCCAGCCCAGCCTGCCACGAGTGCTGTATGCATCAGGTGAACAGAAATCAGTCGTCCGGGATCGTTAACCACGACTGTATGTACCCGGTACCAGGGTAGTCCCATTGACTACGCGCCTCCTCCTAGTTTGGAAATGTTAGCCGTACATTAAAATACCGATACAAGTAGGCTACCAGATCTCACCATCGGCTCCAATGCTGATGCTGAAGAAAATCCCCAGAGGCAAAGCAAACTATGGAAAAAAATTGACCACCTACTCCGGTAGTGAATCCAGACGATTCCCGACGGACTATTACACTCAATATTAAAGATTAAAGTGTATAAAGAAGTGTAACTAGAGTTCATAATCCAATGCAAGTTGAATTTTTAGAATTCTATCGATAACGTCGTTCTCGCCTTTACAGAGGTTGCCTTTGGAGCCATTCGATGCCCACCATTAAGTTTGTTAAAGAAGATGTTGAGATCACAGCGGCGGATGGCGCAAATCTGCGGCAAAAGGCTATAGACAATCAAATTGATATCTATACGCTGACAGGCAAAATGATGAACTGCGGTGGCTATGGGCAATGCGCCCTCTGCGTGGTTGAAATTGCTGAGGGTGAAGAAAACCTGTCTCCCCGTACGGTGGTTGAGGAAAAAAGGCTCAAGAAGCGACCTGCGAACTGTCGTCTTGCTTGTCAGACCTTGGTTAATGGCCCAATTAGCGTGGTGACCAAGCCGAAGAAAAAGTCCAAGAAGTAGCGTCTGGCTGGCTGTGGGGCTTGGTCCAAATCTGAAGCCTGCCCCACGACTAATAGCAACCTAAGCCCCATTGGGTTCATTGCGTTGAGGCAGAGTGCTATGCTTAGCCATATGGTTTGTTGTTGAGATAAGTAGTAGCTAAGTCCTATGGAAGTCAATAATTTAGGGTTTGTAGCCAGCATTCTGTTTGTGTTTGTGCCGACTGTCTTTTTGCTTATTCTCTATATCCAGACCAACAGTAAGGAAACCGGATCGTAGTCAAGCTTCGGGCATTGTCCCGACTACAGACCAAACGAACCCAAATGGAATAGGAGCAGGCATGAATGTTAGAGCCTGCTCTCATCAGTTTCATAAAGAGGTGATGGAATACCTTGTTCCATCACCTCTTTTGTTTGCTATAGCAAGCCGCGGTGACGAATAAAGATGAGAATGGCCGCCCAAGAGCCCAGAGTGACCTTGAGGGCCACTAGGATGTTGAGCATGGGAATCCAGCCACCGCTCATCAGGGTGCCAGGGGTGCCATAGGGCAGCTGGAGACCGATTAGACTCACCACGGCTAGGATAATAAAGATCAGCACAGAGACTTTTTCTAGGGTAGCGGCATGCCAGCGTTTGTAAATCGATTCCATCCGCTGGGTCGATGTTGTGATCGCCACTAGGCCAATGGCGGTACCGCCAGCCACACCCGCTGCAAAGCCGCCGCCTGGGCTGAGATGGCCGCGAATAGCGAGCTCAATACCTATGTGGGCGGCAATGGTGGCCCCTAACTGGGCTATCACGATCGACGGGTGGTCGGTGAATTGATGGATGTTGCAGGAGGGCTGTTCGTCGGACAGCAAAAACCGTACGCCCATGATCGATAGGGTGAAGACGACCACTTCAAAAATGGTGTCGTAGAGGCGGTTTCTAAAAATAATGCCCGATACAGTATTTGAGACGCCGCTTTCCTGGGAGATGATTTCAACAATGTCCACGGTGGCCAGCTCTGCCGCCAGGTTAGGAAAAACCAGCATTTTGATATATAGGGCAATGCCCGCGGCCAGGTAAATCCACTTCATGATGAAAGCTCCATAGGACGATCAATAGATGTCTGGGCCGAACGGTTCCAAAGCGCAACGCTGGCCAAACTGATGGGGACTCCTGACTGAAGGATGGTTTGCAGCCGCTGAACCCTCGTTTCTAGACGATAGGAGGGTAGAGGTGAGGGGTTTTGCTGATGGCCACTTTGTGGCTGGGTTGGCAGACAAAGGGTATGAATGTCTCCATGGAGAAGGGCAGCCTCTAGGGCTGAATCGTTGTCATAGGGAACGATTTCAAGCCGCATATAATACTTGTTCAACAGCTGTCGCAGGGTGCGAAATAATTCATCTGTCTCGGGTGCCGGTTGCTGGGATGAATCGGGTTCGCTGTGGGAAATGTCTGTGGCTGCCTCCGGTGTGAGAATGCCCATACGCATGGCCATGGATGAACGGACGGCGATGGCATAGAGGGTGATGGAAAGCATGGTCCCTACGAGGGCCTCGGTGAGGGCAACATCGGCAGCACCCAGCAGCGCATAGACAAGGGCTGCGATCGCACCTAAAATTCCGCGTACCACGAGGGCATGGTAAGGATTGGCCTGGGTGATTACCATGGCCGCACTCAGGGGTAGTAGGGCTGCGATCGCAATCACATAGCCACTATCGGCCAGACTAATAGCTTCCATGGTTGCCTCCATTTGTATCACTGCTAGAACAGTAGGCCAGCACGTATCCCAGCACCGTATTCCAAATAGCTAGGGAAATCAGCGCCAAAACTAATAGCGGCCATTCGCGGGGAATCTGAAGTAACAGCCCCACAATCATGGCCATCGACCCCAGGGTGTCAGACACCGACAAGCTGTGGAGTTTAAACAAAATTGAACGCTGGCCTAACAGGGGCCAGGTACCCCAAAACCAAAACCCTAGACCTATCACCATAAGCAAGGTGCTGAGGTGATTAATCGCTGACGACATCATCAAGTTGCTCATCATAGGGTTTCCATCCGTCTCAGAATGTGGGCCAACAGCATCAGGGCCGCATTACCCACACTGAGAATTAGCACCCCCACCATGCCAATCATCCAATCATCCCGCAGGACTGAGACCACTAAAATCATCATCGAAGCCTTGGTGGCGATACTGGAAAAGGCCAGCATTTTTTGCCAAATATTGTCGTCTTGCCACGCCTCATAGAGAGGTATCAGTAGGGCGGCCACCATGGCCATGGGTAACCAGTTCATTTGCGCCTCCGTTGGATGCGGTGAACGTCGTATCTGCCATCCTCATCATTGCACCGCACGACAATGGTTTTGGGGGTGAAGGTAATCAAGAAAATATCAAGAAAAATCAGACCCGGTGTGCGATAGGGGCGTACCCGCTCATGCACTATGGCTTCATGGCGATGGGGACGCACCATAATTTCAATGGCTTCTATGTAGGCTTGGGGAATGGCTTGGACAATTTCCCACAGCACATGTAGCCATTCTTTTAGAATTTCTGGCAGCATGGTCGGGCCTTTACGGTGGTAACGCCATGGCAGCAGTAGGGCCACCGCAACCCCAATCAAAATATTGGGCAAACTGCCATCGGCGGTAATCAAAAACCAGATGGTTAGCCTCAGTAACAGATCCAAATAGCGAATCATGCCAGCGTCATTCCCAATAGCAGCGACAATATTAGGCTCATCATTCCGATCAAATTCTCCAGACGTTCAAACGTAGCTGGTAAACGCACATTGGCCAGCTGTAGCTGTTTGGTGAAATTCTGAGCGATGCACCATGACATCAATCCATAAATCAACCAGCCTCCCCCTATCGTTGCCAGGGCTTTGAGCAGATTTTTGGTAGTGTAGGCGTCGCCATAGAGACTATTGGCTAGTAACAGCCCGCTCAGTAGGGGCAGTAACGCCCACCATAGTCCAGGTGCTTTAAGCTTGGGCCAGCCAAGTTTGGTGGGTAAAAATAACAGCTTGGAAAATGCGATCGCAGTTCCCACCGCTGCTCCACTCATCACCACCTGCTGCCACCCCGACAGATACGAAAGAGTCTGAGCCTTGGCCCCAAAGCCCGCCAAAAGAGGCAACCCCGCCATCGATAGGCTCGGTATCGCCAGGGCGACCCACATCGCTAAGGGGAGCTTGCCCTGGCGTAGTACCTGAAACTTTCGGCTGGGTAAGTTACCCACACTCAAAAATAACGCCGCCTTGGCCAACCCATGGGTGAGGGCATACAGCCCCGCTGCTGCTGGCGTTACCAAAACAAACCCCATCTGGGAGAGGGTGCTAGCAGCCAGCATTCGCTTAGTATCCCGTTCCAAAATGGCATAGGTTACCCCCAAGAGAGTTGCACCCACCGCAAACATGCTCAAAACGGTTGCCACTGATTCCATCATCAGGCCGCAGCGCACCAGGGGAAACACACCAGCCTTAACCACTACCCCCGATAGCAAGGCCGAAACCGGTGTCTCCGACTCTCCATGGGTGAGGGGGAGCCAGAGACCGGACACAAATAATCCCCCCTTGGTCAGCAGCCCCAAAAAGATTAGCGCCATGGCCTCAGTCGGCGCATCTTGCAGTCCCATAAAAGCAAACGAATGGTTCGCCTGATAAACCAAGACTGCGCCGATCAGATAGAACAACAAGGCTGTGTTGCTCACAAACAGATAGCGTAGACCCACCCAAATTGATCGATCGGTGCGCGGATAGGCAATTAACAAAAAAGCTGCAATGCCAATCACCTCTAACGCCACATAGAGGCTGATAAAATCCGCACAGATAAAGACCGCATTGACACTACCGTGTAGGAGCGTAGTTTGTGCGTAAAAAAAGGCATTTTTACCCTGTCGCCAGCAGTACAAAACCACTGCAGCGGTGACCACTGCGTTGGTCACAATAAAATAACCGCTGAGACTATCAACCCTAAGGGTGACCCCAAAGCTATCCAAGAACTGCCAGTTCAGCACAGACGAGGGCTCTAACATGCGTCCTAGGCCGTAGCCCAGGGATATTATCGATACCGCCAGCGCAAACAAACGCCCCAGTTTAGGGACCAAATAGCCGCTAAAGCCTAGAAATAGGGGTAGGGCCATCCAAAGAATGGTTGTGGTAGCCATGGCCTTGGTTGTCATCAGAGCAGCGGTCATAGCTGAGTCTCCTGCTCAATCTCCCGGGTCTCTAAGGTGGGATAATTTCGCGCCAGTTTCATCACCCCCACCAGCATCAGAGCTTGAATCGAAAACCCAATCACAATGGCTGTTAAAATCACTGCCTGCGGTACCGGGTCAGCATAGGTTGTTCTCCCCTGGTCCAACACAATTGGAGTAACCAGTCCACCCCGTGCAGACACTAGAACGTAGTAGGCAATGACGCCAGTACTCATGACATCCATTGCAATGATTTTCATCATCAGGTTGTGTTTAAAGATGATGCCAAAAAATCCTAAGAGAACCGTAGCAAAGACAAACGCTTCTAAAATAACCATGGGAGATCTCCTTACTCAACGGTCGATAGAGTCTCGCTAGTCGTAATCACCTCGGTGGCTGGCCGTTCTCTCATTACAAACTGTAGTAATGGGGGAGCTAAGAACGTTGTGATAATCACCATCACAATAATGGCTGCCTCCAGAGGTCGGTCTAACACACCGCTAGCAGTACCAATGCCGGCAAAAACCAATCCCACCTCACCTCGGGGAATCATGCCTACACCAATGGCCAGTCGGTTAATCTCTGGCTTACCCCACACCGCCCAACCGGTAACTAGCTTGCCAATAATGGCGACCCCAATTAAAAACGTAGCAATGACCAAGCCAGCTCGGTTTTCTGCCACGACGGGGTTCAACACACTCAGATCAGCTTTTGCCCCTACGGTAACAAAGAAAATCGGTACCAAAATATCTGCAACTGGCATCACCTGCTGGTCAAGCTCTTTGCGCTTATCGGTTTCGTCTAGCACCAGCCCCGCCGCAAACGCTCCTAAAATTGCCTCTAGGTGAATGACACTGGCTAAAAATGCCATCACTAAAGCAAAGGTAAGGGCTGGAATCAGCAGAGCTCCTCGAGTTTGCAACTTATTGGCGATGGTCACAAAACTGTGATTAAAAAACTTACCCAACAAAATAGAGCCGATTAAAAACGCACTGGCGCCCACGATTAGATAAATCAAATTGAGCAGGTCTACTTCACCTGTTTTTGCCAGACTGGCTACCACAGCCAGCACAATAATTCCCAATACGTCATCTATGACGGCGGCTCCAACAATAATCTGGCCCTCGGTGGATTTTAGCTGCCCCAGATCTGATAAAACTTTGGACGTAATCCCAATGCTTGTAGCCGTGAGGGCAGCGCCAGCAAATACAGCTGGAATCAGTGGCACATGGAACAGACTCACCAGCCCCACTGTCCCCAGGGCAAAGGGAGCCACCACACCAACCACAGCGACGATGGCCGCCTGATAGCCCACTTTACCCAGCTCTCTGAGGTCAGACTCTAAGCCGATTTCAAACAGCAGTACAATGACACCCAGCTCTGCTAAGACTGAAATCACCTCGCTTTGACTCTGAAAAATATGCATCAAAGCAGTGTCGTCTAAATGCCCCAATCCCTGAAGAGCTCTCATTAGAATTGCGTCGGTAGCTGCCGCTGTATTTTCAGGAAACATCACTAAATGCAACACTGAAATACCGACGACAACACCCCCCACTAATTCACCTAGGACTGGTGGTAGACTGACTCGCTTAGAGAGTTCTCCCCCGAGTTTGCTGGCCAGATAAATGGTGACCAAGCTCAGCAGTACCCCTATCAACACCCAAGAACCATAGTCAGAAGGTGGGGTGGTAGCAACAGTCCAGGGGACCGATGGCCAAACGTCTACGAAATGGCTGAGAGACGTGTAAAAAACAGTATTGAGCACGACGAAACTCTCCTGACATTGCATAAATTACTTTTGATGCAACTTTAAGACTGCTCTATGTCTGGAATAGCAGTAGCTGCAAGTCAATTTCTCCTAATCTGAAATTCATTGGCGTGAAGCCCAGCGCTAGTGCCTAGAGACCCTGGGGAGACACAAGCAGTTGTTAGTAGTTGCCTAGGCGAGGGCCTCTTGCCCATGGGGCGCGAGTAGCGCCCCCAGACAGGTGGTTTCCGGAGTAGGCGCTGCCTAAAGCCAAAATCCACAACTACTGCATCATTGACCTGTGGCCTAAATCACGGTGGAGACGTCCAACCCTGGAGCTGTCTCTTCGGCGGCGGTTGTTTCCGGCCCAGGAAATAAATCAGACACCGCGTGACTAATGGCATCTGCGCGGCTGGCGTAGAGATGCTAGGTGGG
>CALBPH010000100.1 GCA_937899365.1 uncultured Leptolyngbya sp. | reverse complement strand
CAGTTCATCAGCTGTCCGTGCTGAGATATGCCTATGAACCAGTAAAATCCTCTATATGCCAACGTTTACAAAAGCTTACGTGTGAAGCTTTTGGGGTTGTCACAGCTTGTCGTTGGTTAGGCCCCCATGGCTGAACCAGCACTTTAAACCTCGCTCATCAGCTGTAGCAGCGCATCGGTGGAGAGCTTACCGCTAATATCGGAGCCTTCTAACAGGCTATCGGCCAGGTCTCTTTTCTTGTTATGCAGTTCCACAATTTTCTCCTCGATGGTGCCTTTCGTGACTAAACGGTAAATGGTTACCGGACGGGTTTGCCCAATGCGATGGGCCCGGTCCGAGGCCTGGTCTTCCACCGCCGGGTTCCACCAGGGGTCCATATGAATGACATAGTCAGCAGCCGTGAGGTTCAGACCGGTCCCCCCTGCTTTGAGACTGATTAAAAATACATTGCCGTCACCGGCTTGAAACGCATCTACGCGCTGCTTACGTTGTTTGGCGGGGGTACTGCCATCTAGATACTGATAGGGAATGTTTTGCTCATCTAAGAAGTTGCGCAAAATAGTCAGATGATCGACAAACTGACTGAATACCAGGGCTTTGTGACGGTTGCTGAGCAGTTCTTCTAATACCTCGCCAAACAGCTGTAGCTTGGCGCTAGCGGGAGCCACCCCCGGTGCCACCAGCTTTGGATTGCAGCACATGCGCCGCAGTCGGGTAATCTCGGCGAGGACCTGCAGGTGTTTGGCTCCTGCCTTGGCATCGGTATTGGTGAGTTTTGCGATCGCATCTCGCCGCAGGGCCTCATACAGCGCCTTCTCCTCACCGCTCAGCTCCACATGGAGCGTAATCTCAGTCCGCGAGGGCAGTTCGTCCAGCACCTGGGCCTTCGTACGACGCAGCATAAAGGGTTGAATGAGTTTCTTCAGCCGCAAGCGAGCCTGCTTGTCTTGATGACGCTCAATCGGGGTGGCAAACCGCTGGTTAAACTTGTCCAAAGATCCCAGCAGTCCAGGGTTAATAAACCGGAACAAATTCCACAGCTCTCCCAAATGATTCTCAATCGGGGTCCCCGTCGTTAGCACCTTAAAGCCACCCTTGAGTTTCATCGCGGCTTGGGAACGCTTGGTAGCGCTATTTTTAATCGCCTGGGCCTCATCTAGAACAATGGTTTGCCATTCAACCTCCGCCAACAGCTCGGCAACATCGGGCTGTTGCAAAAGGCCATAGCTACACACCAACAAATCAAAGCCGCTGCGCTGATCCACCGTCGCCTGACGATCGCCGCTGCCCAGCTGCATCTCATTTTGCGTCGGGGCAAATCGCTGGGCTTCGCTAATCCAATTAGCCCCAACGCTAGTGGGGGCCACAACCAGTGTGGGCCCTTCGGGGGCTCGCAGCAAAATTACCGCCAGTGCCTGGAGAGTTTTACCCAACCCCATATCATCGGCAAGACAGGCTCCTACCCCCCAATGGGCCAATTGAGCTAGCCAATGAAAGCCTTCCTGCTGATAGTCTCGCAGCTCAGCCTGCAGCGTGGAAGGCACGTCTGGGGCAACGGTCTTAGACTCTTTCAGCTTCTTAATATGGGACTTCCATTTGGTATCAGCTTTGAGCTGGCCCACTTCATCTAACGTTTCCTCTAGGGCCAGGGCGGCTAAGGGGTGAAATCTTGCCCCTTTACCATGGCGCTCTGAGTAGGCCCGAAACTCATCTAGCCGTTTACGAAATGCTTGGGTCAGGGCTAAAAATTGACCATCACCAATGGGGACAAACCGGCTTGATGTTTGGTCCAGCAGGGACAGCAGCGCCTGCATATCCATGACGCTACCATCGTCCAGCTCCAGCTCACCGCTCACCGAAAACCAATCCTGTTCCTGCTTAATTTGCAGACGCCAGCCATCGATACCGGCCTTATTTTGAATCTTGAGCTTCTCTCCTTCGGGCCACTCTAAAACAATATTTTCTTCCACAGCCTCGAGCTGCAACAACAGCTCTAAACAGGTTTCTGGTTCATCTAAAATCCATTCCCCCTCAGCTGATTCACTCACAGTTAGGGCAGGGCAGGCCTGCTGGACATCGTCAGCCAGGCGCTTTTCCATGGATAAATCGCGGGTGGCTTGGGAGCGTTTGCCATCAATCTCGGCGATCACCGTCTTACGCCCCGTTCCCGGCGGGTAGTATGCGCCAGAATTGGGAAAGGGCCGGGTCAACATCGATAGTTTTAGACCGGCCCCCGCAGGCATCAGATGGATGTGGGGTTTGGCGTCGGCTTCGATGGTTTCCATATCGTCCATCTCACCGCCAATATCTGAGTGAATTGTCACCAAACTCGATACGGACTGAATCGCCGCTAGCACCTGCTCCTGTCCCGCCGCTGGCACTGTGAGCTGATTGCGTTTTCCTAGGATCTCGGCAATGCGATGGTGCTCAGTATTCACCTCCAGAACTTTGACCCGTGTCGGGGTTTCTTTGACCAGGGTAATCCCGTCGCCAGGGCTAATGGCAGGCTCCATAAACAGCGTGAGGGAACCATCGCCTTTTTGTTCAATAACCAGCTCCGGTGTGGCCGAGACAATCTCCACACGCACCGTAGGAGACTCTTCCCAAAACACCAGAGGATGCCCCACCAGAGTGATAACAGCATCCCGGTTGAGGGTATATTGAGACCCGGAATAGTAGTCGTACTTAATTTGATTACAGACCTGAAGATCTTGGTTGGTAAGATAGTCAAATTCCGATGCATTTTTGGCCAATCGGCTCAAGGCAACCGCCCGACCTTTGGTCCACCCTCCCTTGGCGCTCATTTTTTGTTCCTTGGGCTGCAGCATCCAGTGCTTGGTGTACAGGGTTAAAAACCAGGCCAATCGGCGTTCGCTTTTTGGGGTGCTGCGCGTCGCCGGACCAGCAACATTGGTCAATGCCTTTAAACTCAGCTCCCAGGTGCTTTGGGGTTGTAGGGTATCTACAATGGAAACGCTGGCGCGCCCGGCACACCACTGGGCATAGTCACTCTCAGGTGCCAAACGGCTCAAAAGTTCAGCGGCTTCCATAGCCAGCCAACCCATTCCGGCCTCCTGGGCCTGCTCTGCAAATAGCGCCAGGGGACGGGGTAATACGGCTTTAGCTTCATCTTCATCAAGCCAGTAGAGACATAGCAGGCTAAAGAATAGGCCAAAACTGTCGGTCTCATCGTCTCTATAACATTCAATGAGTTCCAACAGCCTCTGGCGCGCAGCCAGCTGCCCCTGGTGCAGGAGAGCCAGTTCGTGGAGTAATTGGTAGGTATTGCTGAGATAGCCGGAGCCCTGCATCAGTGGGGTGCTGATTGAAATGGCCTGTTTGAGGTGCTTAGGCTGCCCCGACTTGATGAGGGCCAACATGTAAAACAGACCGGCAACGCCGCCAATAACAGCTTTTTTGTTTAACTGCTTACGGGCCAGTTTAGTGGCCGTGGCATAGTAATCTAGCGAGAGATTAATTTCTCCTAGCATCAGGGCCAGGGTACCCCGCAGAGCCGTTCCGTAGACCTGGGATGGCTCATCCACAACAGTATCTAGGACCGCTTCAGCCTCAGCCAGCCGATTGCGTAATAGATATTGCTCCACCAATAAAACCCTGAGTTCGTTGGAGTTATTGGTATGCTCCTCTAGCTGGGCCAACAAGTCATCGGCAGGCTCTAACAGCGCAGTTGATTCAACCAAAAGTACTTTCAAAACCGTGCCGTGATATTCAGATGGCAGGGTGCGCAGCCAATCGGCATCGAAGGGATTATTGGCCACATCTAGAAGAAAGTCTTCTAGGGCAATTGGATTTGCGTAGTAGTTGTAGTTGCTATAGTCGAGAAACAGCTGGGGTAATATCTTATAGTCTTGCTGATAAAGAGCCAGACGGGCTTCACGATACAGCTCATCTTTGGAGCGACAAATATGGCGTACGCGGTTAGCCTGCCCGCCATAGCCACGGCGAGGGTGAAAGATGTTGGCTACCCCTTGAAGCATGGGTTCGAATAGGTCCAGGGTAGCGACCTGTCGAGTCACCATTTCCACAATTAGGGGGTTGCACTGGGGCAGGTGCCCGCCACCGTAGATCAGCAGCTGGATCTCTAGCAGCCGAGTAATCTGGGGCCTGAGATTGGCTGGGGTTATTTTTTTACCTGTTTTTGTGGTGATGCCAATGGCATTTAGGGCCGTGGTAATGTTCGCAATACTGGTGGGGCCATAGAACACCGATAGCAGTTGGACAATGGCTTTGCCCAACGGGGCCTGCTGCTCATAGGTATCAAACAGTTGCGATCGCAGCTCCTCAAAATCGATCTCATCATCCATCCAGCTATCCATTTACCTCAACCGTAAAGCGCGTGCCTAAACGGTTAATTATATAGGGCTTAGCTAGCTAACAGGCATACTGCAGAATGGCTTAACAGACAGGGAAGAGGAAAGACAGGAAAGGCAATACGGCCCGCTGTCTAAGCAGCCATCGCTCTGCGCCTGGTGGCACTGGCTCGTCTGCCAGCCTGACAGGGCGACAGGGGGGACGATGTCCGCAACCGATTGAGCAGAGTCGTAGATTTGTACTCCAGGTCTCGACAGCTCAGGGGCTGGATCAGTTTGTCTAGGGGGTTAAAGTCTATGATGCACTGCCCTATCCGGATACCCACGGGCTCCAAATGGCTCCCCTTTAGCAACCGCCGTCGAATGTGGGGCTGTTCTTGCATCAACCGCTGACAGGTATCGGCAGCGATGCGATCGCGCGCAAACTGAATTAACCCGGTCAAATGGAACTGCTGACTGTGTTCAATCAGCTCATGGGTTTGTTCAACCGTGGGATAGACCCCAATCAGCTGATTCACCAGCCGCCGCAGCGAGTTGATGGGGATGGCGGTAACCCAGTCCGTCATCACAGGGGCAATTAATAGGGACGCCTCATGCTTAATCGAAGGTTGACCGTAGTCCATCGTCTCACCGGTCAGTCGCTGAAGTCGAGTCTCCATCTGGCGTAAACTCTCACCAAGGGCGGATAAGCCCTGACGAATGTGTTGAAACTGTTGATGTTTCTCGTCTAGATTGGGTCCTAGCTGCTGAAAATACGTTGCTAGCACCTCCATGGGTGAACTCAAGATTTCTAGCAGCGCCACATATCGACACCCGACACCATGGCCAATCCATCCATAGGTGACAGGGTTTAAGTAAATCGTCGGATCGTAGCCCAGGGCGATAGCCGCCTCAATGATTGCCACCCGTACCGCGTAGTGCTCGTCTAACAGGTCGAGGGCCACAGACCAGTGGCGACAGGCAAACCGAAACGGTATGGCCACAATGGTATAGCCAGCCTCAAAAAGACTTTTTAGAAAATGACGATAGGTGAGCGTTGGCACGGTTCCCCAGAAACCGCTACCGATAAATTGAATCACCCCCTTAGGTTGGGGATGGAGGGCAACCCAACTGTGGGCACAGGGTACAAACTTAAAACTAGCGGCGTTAGGTGAGGATAAAACCATGGTGCAATCAGGTATACATAGACTCCTAGAGCCGCTGTGGGCAGTCAGCGCCGCGATCCTCAAATAATGTAGATCGACGCGTTCGCATTGGTGGTAGCAATGCTGTTGATCATTACCCCAGGATCATTCAGCATTCCGGACATTGGGCCAAAGATGCTGCCGCCAAAGCTACTGCCGCCAAAGATGCTGCCGCCAAAGCTACTGCCGTTAGAAGTACCCAGTTGGGTACTATCCAAACGCACTAGCTTTCAGCCACAGTGACAACAACTGGTACTGAGGGAAAAACCTTCTCAAGGTCATGGGTGTAGGGGAGCCATCATTCTCCCCCGAGGATTCTCGTAATTCGAGAATTCGTGTCTTCCACAGTGGGAATAATTAAGTCTCTAAGCAGGAGTGGCTAGTGGTTAGCGACTCCTCTTTTTTTGACTCCCACTGTCTGTAGATAACGACTTTAAATCAAGCCTGTCTGTTCCGGCAGCCCCAACATAATGTTCATATTTTGCACAGCGGCTCCTGAGGCCCCTTTACCCAGATTGTCTAAACGGGCAGCTACCAGGGCTTCGTGGGTGTCGTCATTGGCAAAGACAAACAGCTGTACCTGATTGGTGCCATTGGCCGTCTTGGTATCTAGGAATTTGCGATCGCGCGGTTCCCCCGCATCCCCCAGGGCATTAACCTGCACAAACGGCTCTGCCCCATAGTAGTCAGCCAGCACATCCCACAGCTGCTGACCCGTGGGCGGATTGTCCAAGGTCCACAGCGGCAACGGCACCTGCACCAGCATGCCCTGCTCAAATGCCCCTACGGCCGGTAAAAACAGGGGCGCATGGGCCAGCCCCGAATAGGTGTGCATTTCCTGCACATGCTTATGGCCAAAGGTGAGACCGTACACCCCATAGGGGTATGGCGGTTCTGCCTCCCCGCTATACTCGCCATAAACCTCAATCAGCTTACGCCCACCGCCGGAATATCCTGAAATGGCATTAATCGTCACCGGAAAACTGGCCGGAATTAATCCAGACGCCACCAGGGGTTTAATCGCCGCTAAAAACCCGGTTGGGTAGCAGCCCGGATTGCTCACTCGGTGCGCCTTGGCAATAGCCTTTCGCTGTCCCGGTGCCAGTTCTGGAAACCCATAGGCCCAATCTGGATCGGTGCGATGGGCCGTACTGGCATCTAAAATTTTGACCGTAGGGCTTGACACTAACGCCACCACTTCACGGGCAGCGGCATCGGGCAAACAGAGAATCGCCACATCTACGGAGTCAATCAGCCGGGCCCGCTCAGCCACATCCTTGCGCTTAGCCGGGTCAATGCTAACAACGGTGACATCCTCTCGTTGGGCCAACCGCGAATAGATCTGTAGGCCCGTTGTGCCCGCTTCACCATCAATAAAAACCTTGGGCTGAACCATGGCAACTCCTGTAGATCCCTCAACACTGGGTGTCATTCTAAACCCGCTACCCCAGCTATTCAATCGGGCATGCTGATGGATGATAGGCGAACACTCAACAGTCCATGACTTCTTCCAACGCCCTACAACAAACCACATCGCAACCGGCACCGCGACTCCGCGATCGCTACAGTATTCGACAAACCCTGGGAGCACGACTGGGCCGCAGAACACTACTGGGCTATGACCACAGCCGCAACAGTCTAGTCGTGATCAAATACTTGTGTTTTGACGACCCGCTCCAGCCCGCCGACACAAAGCGCTTTCGCCAAGAGATTGCGGTATTAAAAACCTTAGACCATCCGGCGATTCCCGCCTACTTAGATAGTTTTGAAATTAATGAACACAGCTATAGCGGTCTGATGGTGGTGCAAGCCTACGTTGAAGGGCAGTCTCTCTATGCCCTAATCAACGAGCAACGACCCTTTAGCGAGCAAGACATCCGCAAGTTGGCCTATCAGATCCTAGGTATCCTTGACTATCTCCACGGCCAGCAGCCCACGATCATCCACCGCGATATTAAACCCAGCAGCTTAGTCCTTAATAATCCCTCTAGCTCTACGCTGGGCCAGGTTTATCTGGTGGACTTTGGCCTAGTGCAGCGGATAGAGGAGACTCAGGTCGCCGATGAACCCATTTTGATCTCGGGCACACCGGGCTATCGCCCACCAGAGCAGCTAGGTGACCGGGCAAGCCCCGCCACCGATCTGTACAGTCTTGGGGCACTTAGCCACGGGCCAACATCCCAACGCCTTGCCCCAGCGGGGACTACGGATGTTGTTTGGCCAGGAACTGGGGCACATGAGCCGTCCCCTCAAGGCCTGGCTACGCTGGCTGACTCAGCCCAAACAACACAAACGACCGATTTCAGCCCAGGCAGCGCTCCAGGGGTTAGAGCAGGCGGATGACATCTTTGCCCCAACCCAATCTCTGTCTCTCATGGGCTTAGGTCAACGGTTCCAGCAATCGTTTTTAGAACGCATGGCGCCGGCAGATACCCAACTCAAAATTTTTGAATATTGCCAAACCATAGAAGTGGGGCTCCCCCCTCTGGGCTGGAGACATGGCCGTTTTTGGCTAGGGCTATGCCAGATCTCGGCTGGGGTAGGAGGGCTGTGGTTAAGCTGCCAGGGGTTCCCACACCTATGGCCACAGCTAAGCGGCATCTGGCCGTATCTATTGGCCGCCGCCGTGGGTTTGGGGTGGGTTCAGAGCCTGCGCTTTTGCTATCGGGGCATTAAAACAATGCTGACCACGCTTTTGCAGCAGGTGAGCATTCAACTACTGCCAGATATCATCTTGCTGGGGCATCGATTTCCCTGCCGGCCCGTAGAGTATACGATCAACACTTACAGGCAAGATATTGAAGACATTGACCTTCAACCGGGTAGCTCTACCATCACATTTCGTCTGAGCTGCAACCGCACCGTCATTGGCAGACTGGAGTATGATCTGTCGGCCCCAGCCCTAGGCTTAACTCAGTCAGAAATTCGCTGGATCAACGATATTTTGCAACTGTGGCTAACGCACAGGGTGCATTCGGCATAGACACATTCTGATAACCATAGCGGGGTAGCTATTCGCCTAAACTGGTGTCATCTCTGCTCTGTAACGCCTTGGCCCATGCCCCAGTTTGCCACCCTGCAGGATCAGCGCTACGCCCAAGCACTGATGCAGCCTGCCCTGATTCGCATTATTGACAACATTCGCAAACAGCTAGATGCATCTGACTGGCAGGGGTCCTATCGCGATGACATGCGGTGGCCCAGCGAGACAACGGCTGACCAAAAGCAGCAGTACTTAGCACTCCAGGAAATGCTCGAAACCGCCACCCCTGAGGAATACGATCAGATTCAGACCACCCTTTCCCAAATGCCGTCCCCAGAGCATCTGTATACCCTGTGCCTCAAAAAGCAGGACCAGCAGCAGGAGATTGATGTTAGGCAGATGAGCTATCGCAACTGCAAAGAGGAGGATAGCGACCCAGATAGCCCCATCACCATAGACACCGACCTATTGGAGCTAGACATGGGCGATGTCGACTGGATTGCGTTGGATCAAAAAGCAAAGCGCCTGGTAGAAGAGGTTTTTAGCACATTAGTTTAAAGACCGGTCTTACCACCAATGCCCCAGCTACCCGCTTGTCTCCTGCGGCAACTTAGTCCCACAGCGTCGACAATACCCCGCATCGGCTTCATGGCTTGATAGCCCACAGCTCTCACAGCGAACCGTATTGACTGCCTGGATCCGGTTTATGTTTTGAATCAGACTACCGACCTGACTGGGGATGAGGGCAATGCCAGTCAAAATCATCATGACGGTGAGGGTCCGTCCGGCTTCGGAGACAGGGGTGACATCGCCGTAGCCCACGGTGGTCATGGTCACCACAGAAAAGTACATGGCATCGAGGAACGTGCTAAATATCCTGGGGTCGATGGGATGTTCGACCTGATAGATCGCCCCTGAGTAGATAAAAACAATTGAGAACAGGGTAAAAACGATCCGGGCAATGATTAAGCCCTCGCGTCCTAGCCAACGATCTTCCTCTAGAAATCGGGCCAGTTTTAGAATGCGCAACCAGCGGATCAGCCGCAGGGATCGCGTATCAAATACTCCGGCCAGGACGGGCAAAATTGAGACTAAATCGACAATGGCATAGGGGCTAAAGGCATAGCGGGCAGGACGGTCGGCGGCCCAAAGCCGGACGCCATATTCTAGAACAAACACGATTAGGATCAGTCGGTCTAACAGGGTTAGGGCAGCACTGACACCGGCAGATAAGGGATAGGTTTCAGCAACAAACAGCCCGGCTGAGGTAAGGATCAGGGTTGCGATCGCAATATTCACCCCCAACCCCAACCAGGTTTCCGCCTCTTCCAACTCAGCGCGCACCCGCTGTCGCCACGTTATTGTTTGCTCTATCACCACTTCTTAATTAGTAAAGACTATGAACTATAGCTCGACGCCCACAGCCGCCATCAGCCCGAGGACTTTACACCCTTAAACCAAGACATTTATCAATTTTTAATCCAGCCATAAACCAATCATTCCATACTTCAAACACTGGTCTTAGGCTGAGAGGGGATAGCCCATAAACCCTACGACCAAAGCCTTACAGAAATACCTTTTATTTTTACAAATTATTAGTTGAGCAAACAGTATTCAATAGTGTGTCTATATGTAAATTTGGTTAACTTATGCTAATCAGACGAACGCACATAGGGACATAGCTTATAGGTTGGGTTTATTCAGATCTGTAGGCTCCGTTTTTGTTTTAGTCTTGGAGCCAGAGAGATTCTTGGATTATCCAAGAACGGAGTTTTTCTCACTTCATATCGGACATTAATCAATTTCTAAAACTGAATTAGATGACAGAATTCTTAGGTGCTTTTCAAAAAGCACGCCTAGGTGTTCTAAAGGTCGTCATGAACTGACATAAATAGTTGGTAAATTTTGCTGAAACTATCCATTAACAGGTATTTCAGCGATAGTTATTCATTGGTTTTCGTCGAGTTTATAACGCAATCTTGTTCTAGGCAGAGTTTTCTCTTCTGTGCAGAGCATACACAGACCAAGAGACTTTGTGCAGATTGCGTGCAGAGATAGTTAAGAGATTGAATTTTCCGTATTTTCTTACGAAACAAAAGGAGAGGAGTTCGGATGACCATAAGTCCCCCGGAACCGGGGCAAAAAGTTAAGGTTGTGGTCGATGACGCCCCAACCCCCGCCACCTTTGAGCGATGGGGTAAACCAGGGCACTTTAGTCGAACCCTGGCAAAAGGTCCCAAAACAACAACTTGGATTTGGGACCTCCACGCCGATGCCCACGATTTTGACAGCCATACTGGCGATTTAGAAGATATCTCCCGAAAGATATTCAGCGCACATTTTGGCCACTTAGCCGTTGTTTTTGTCTGGCTAAGTGGCATGTATTTTCACGGTGCCAAGTTCTCGAATTTTGAGGCCTGGCTGACTAACCCAACCGGCATTAAGCCCAGTGCCCAAGTGGTTTGGCCCATTTTTGGCCAAGAGATTTTAAATGGTGATGTGGGCGGTGGGTTCCAGGGTATTCAGATTACCTCTGGATTGTTCCAACTGTGGCGCGCCAACGGCATCACAAATTCTTTTCAGCTTTATTGCACGGCGCTAGGTGCCCTAGTCATGGCCGCCTTGATGCTATTTGCCGGATGGTTTCACTACCATCGCAAGGCTCCAAAGCTGGAGTGGTTTCAAAATGTAGAGTCCATGATGAACCACCACCTAGCAGGGCTGCTGGGGTTGGGGTGTCTAGGCTATGCCGGGCAACAAATCCATGTGTCTCTGCCGATTAACGCTTGCTTGGATGCCATTGATGCGGGACATCCCTTGACCGTTGGGGGCAAGCTGATCGACTCGGTAGCAGCCATTCCTCTACCCCACGAGTGGATTCTCAACCCTGCACTCATGCCGGATATTTATCCTAGCTTTGCTAAGGGCGTGTTGCCGTTCTTTACCCTTGATTGGAGTGCCTATACGGACTTTCTCACTTTTAAGGGGGGGCTAAATCCGGTAACAGGCGGTCTGTGGTTAACCGATACGGCACACCACCACTTAGCACTCGCTGTTCTGTTTATTATTGCGGGACATTTTTACCGGACTAACTGGGGTATTGGTCACACCTTTAGAGAGATTTTAGAAGCTCACAAAGGGCCTTTTACCGGTCAAGGCCACAAGGGCATGACTGAGATTTTCACTAATTCTTGGCACTGTAATCTTTCTTGGAACTTGGCCTGGATGGGCTCATTGTCAATCTTGGTGGCTCACCATATGTATTCAATGCCACCTTACCCCTACATTGCAACTGACTATCCAACACAGCTGGGGCTGTTTACGCATCACATGTGGATCGGTGGATTTTTGATTGTGGGGGCGGGGGCGCATGCGGCCATCTTTATGGTGCGTGACTATGAGCCATCAACCCATATTGATAATCTGTTGGATCGGGTGTTGCGGCATCGAGATGCGATTATTTCCCACCTCAACTGGGTTTGTATTTTCCTTGGCTTCCATAGCTTTGGGTTATACATCCACAATGACACCATGCGGGCATTTGGCAGACCGCAGGATATGTTCTCGGATACGGGAATCCAGCTACAGCCCATCTTTGCCCAGTGGGTCCAACACATCCATGCGATCGCAGCGGGTAGTACGGTCCCTAACGCCCTAGCCGGAGTCAGCCCAGCCTTTGGCGGGGATGTCGTTGCCGTTGGTGGCAAAGTGGCCATGATGCCGATCGCATTGGGAACAGCTGACTTTATGGTGCACCACATCCATGCATTCACCATCCATGTCACCGTTTTGATTTTGCTCAAGGGCGTTCTATTTGCCCGCAGCTCTCGCCTAATCCCAGACAAAGGTGACCTGGGGTTCCGCTTCCCCTGCGATGGGCCGGGACGAGGGGGCTCCTGGCAGGTAGCGTGCTGGGACCATGTGTTCCTGGGGGTGTTCTGGATGTATTACTCCATCTCAATTGTTATTTTCCACTTTAGCTGGAAGATGCAGTCCGATGTCTGGGGCACGGTGTCAGATAACGGTACGGTGAGTCACTTAACAGCCGGTAATTTTGCACAAAGTGCCATTACTATTAATGGCTGGCTGAGAGACTTTCTATGGGCCCAGGCGTCCCAGGTAATTAACTCCTACGGCACGCCTTTTGCAGCCTATGGTCTGATGTTTTTAGCCGCTCACTTTGTTTGGGCGTTTAGCCTGATGTTTCTCTTTAGTGGTCGAGGCTACTGGCAAGAGCTGATCGAATCGATTGTTTGGGCCCATAACAAGCTCAAGGTGGCGCCAGCGATTCAACCCAGAGCTCTAAGCATTACCCAAGGACGAGCTGTTGGCGCAGCCCATTATCTCCTCGGAGGAATTGCGACAACCTGGGCATTCTTCCATGCTCGGATACTTTCACTAGGATGACGGGGAGGACTCAAAACCACTATGGCAACTAAGTTTCCAAAGTTTAGTCAAGACCTTGCCCAAGATCCGACCACGCGTCGGTTATGGTATGGGATTGCAACGGCCCATGATTTTGAAAGCCACGATGGCATGACGGAAGAGAATCTTTACCAAAAGATTTTCGCCTCCCATTTTGGCCATTTGGCAATCATCTTTTTATGGACCTCTGGCAATCTCTTCCATGTCGCTTGGCAAGGAAATTTTGAACAGTGGGTAAAAGACCCGCTCAATGTTAAACCCATTGCCCATGCTATCTGGGACCCCCAGTTTGGCGCGGCGGCGGTGGATGCCTATACCCAGGCAGGGGCCAATTATCCGGTGGATATCTCTTTTTCGGGGGTCTATCACTGGTGGTACACCATCGGCATGCGCACCAACAACCAACTCCATGGTGGGGCCATGTTTATGCTAATTCTGGCAACGCTCATGCTGTTTGCCGGATGGCTACATCTACAGCCCAAGTTTAGACCGGCGGTATCCTGGTTTAAGAATGCAGAATCTCGCATGAACCACCACCTGGCTGGTTTATTTGGGGTAAGTTCCCTGGCCTGGGCCGGACACTTGATCCACGTAGCGATTCCAGCGGCAAGGGGCCAGGAGGTGACCTGGAGCAATCTGCTATCGTCACCGCCCCACCCGGCAGGGCTGACGCCGTTCTTTACGGGGCAGTGGGGTGTTTATGCCCAAAACCCGGATACGGCAGGTCATGTGTTTGGAACATCCCAAGGGGCGGGAACGGCAATCCTCACATTTTTGGGTGGTTTTCACCCTCAGACAGAGGCCCTCTGGCTGACGGACATTGCCCATCACCATCTTGCGATCGCAGTCCTGTTTATCATTGCTGGTCACATGTACCGAACCAACTTCGGTAGCGGTCATAGCATGAGGGAAATTATGGAGGCCCACCGACCACCGGGGGGGCGGCTAGGGGATGCCCACAAAGGCATGTACGACACCTACAACAACTCGCTGCACTTCCAGCTGGGCTGGCACCTGGCTGCCCTAGGGGTGGTTACCTCCCTGGTGGCGCAGCATATGTACTCCATGCCGTCCTATGCCTTTATTTCCAAGGACTTTACCACCCAGGCAGCCCTCTACAGCCATCACCAGTACATTGCTGGCTTCCTGATGGTGGGAGCTTTCTCCCACGGGGCCATCTTCTTGGTGCGCGACTACGACCCAGAGGCCAATAAGAACAATGTTCTCGCTCGGGTTCTAGACCACAAAGAAGCGATTATTTCTCACCTGAGCTGGGTATCACTGTTCTTAGGGTTCCACACCCTGGGTCTATACGTACACAATGACGTTGTTGTGGCCTTTGGCACACCTGAGAAACAGATTCTGGTAGAACCCGTCTTTGCCCAATGGATTCAAGCCGCCCATGGCAAATTGCTGTACGGGTTCGACACCCTACTCTCCAATGCCAACAGTGTTGCCACCACGGCCTGGCCTAACCATGCGGATGTTTGGTTACCCGTAATTCACTGTTTTTGACCATTGGCCCCGGTGACTTTTTAGTCCACCATGCGATCGCCCTGGGTCTGCACACCACCACCTTAATCTTGGTGAAAGGTGCTCTAGATGCCCGTGGGTCTAAGCTGATGCCAGACAAAAAAGACTTTGGCTATAGCTTCCCCTGTGACGGCCCTGGTCGCGGCGGCACCTGCGATATCTCCGCGTGGGATGCCTCTTACCTAGCCATGTTTTGGATGCTCAATACCGTAGCTTGGTTAACCTTCTACTGGCATTGGAAGCATCTGGCCATCTGGAGTGGAAATGTCGCCCAGTTTAATCAGTCATCCACTTACCTAATGGGCTGGTTCCGAGACTACCTCTGGCTCAACTCCGCCCAACTAATCAATGGATATAACCCCACAGGCATTAACAACCTGGCCATCTGGGCTTGGATCTTCTTAGCCGCCCATCTCTGCTGGGCCGTTGGGTTTATGTTCTTGATCTCCTGGCGAGGATATTGGCAAGAGCTAATTGAGACATTGGTTTGGGCGCACGAACGTACACCACTGGCCAACCTGGTTCAGTGGAAAGATAAACCCGTTGCCCTGTCAATCGTCCAAGCTCGCCTGGTGGGCCTAACCCATTTCGCAGTCGGATTTATCTTTACCTATGCTGCGTTTCTGATTGCTTCAACCTCAGGCAGGTTTGGTTGAAGCACAGTGGGCAAAGAGATCTGGTTAGGACAGTCGATTTCTCTTTGCCCAAACCAAGTTGAGACGGATTGAGACTCTCCTCCACCGTCTCTCATAAAGGTCCTGACCGCTGGGGTAGTTAGGTCAGGACCTTTTTTAAGACATCCCTAGTGTTACTGGAGACTATTTATCCATGGCTAATGACCTAATCAAACCCTATAACAACGACCCTGAGCTCGGCCATCTATCGACACCTATCAGCGATTCTGCCCTGGTACGCACATTCATCCAAAATTTACCCGCCTATCGTCCAGGGCTCTCTCCCCTGATGCGAGGCTTAGAAATAGGACTGGCCCACGGGTATTTCTTAGTGGGTCCCGAAATACTGTTTGGTGCCCTCAGAGACTATGGGCCAGCTCCCTACTTTGCCGGGTTTGTCACCGCCATATCGCTAGTCTTGCTAGGCACAATTGGCATGAGCGTTTACGGAGTTGTCAATTGCCGCAGCGCAAACGATACCCCCCTAGAAACCAACAGGTTAAAAACCTCTGAGGGCTGGAGCGAATTTACAGCGGGTTTCTTTATCGGTGGCACAGGCGGTGCCTACATGGCGTATCTACTGCTCGACCACTTCATCACCGTCGATGCCATCTTTAGAGGATTTGTGAACTGACTTAGCCCAATGGCCAATATTTATCCCAATCTCTAGTTAGAAGGAGTTGAACATGGATGGAACTTACACAATGTCTTGGCTACCGTGGATTTTGATCCCAGTAGTGTGCTGGCTACTCCCAATTATGTCCATGGTGATGCTGATGTTCTACATTGAGGGCGACGCTGCCTAACTCTAGATGGAGAGCTGCCTAGCCCCACAGGGGAAAAAGGCAAAAAGCAAGCGTCTTGATCTGATGACACACCGATCGTCAGCCATCAGTAAACGTAGGTTTAGGCACAGGTTAAGACGTTTACAGTAAAAATTTCGGCGTTGCTGAGCCTCAGTATGATTTTATCTGCGAGATACTGTCCCATGGCATATTTCACCGATCGGTTCATCCCCTAAATCAGCAACGGCAAACTTTCCTATGGGCACCATACCCAAGGCAAACAGCTACTCATCTAGTGATGCCCCATGGAGCAACACCTGTAAGTTGAGGCTGGTGTAAGTTGACGCTGGCTCACCGAGTCCTCCAAACTCAGACTGAAGACCAGCACATCAGACCCATAAACACACATCCTCTCCATGGCCGATAAGCTATTCGCAGTGGGTGATCGCGTCACCGTCACCACCCAACCCCCTTATCTCAAAACCGCCGACCCTATGCCGATGCTGCGCCCACCGGACCTAATCACCGTCGGTGAAGAAGGCACCGTTCTCGAGCAAAAGCTCGGCGGCTACTGGGCCGTACGATTTGAACGGGGGGCCTTTCTGATTGATGGCCGTTATATCGAGCGTGTCACCAACTAAACCACGTTCCGCAGATTTCCCCACTGGAAACTACCGTTCGGGGCATATTTCAGGGCACAGATAGGGTTTAATCCCAGAAAGTTCTTAGAGGAATTCGATTAATCACTCAAATGAAGAACCTATCTGATATAGTTAGTAACTGTGCTTGAGAGAACATCTTAAACACGGGTTGCTAGCTCAGCGGTAGAGCACTCGGCTTTTAACCGATTGGTCCTGGGTTCGAATCCCAGGCGACCCATATTTGGTCAAACTAGTCAAAAACTCAGAATATTTTCTGACGAAAGCATACTTCCCAGTTTTTTTTGCGAAAGGGATAAACGGTGTCATTTGTCGTACATAGCCGACACCTGAGTGCTGTTATCCTTAACAAAACCCTCAGATTTCAGAAACAACTCGTCATAAACTTAGGGTTGTGACCTAATATTAATGAGTAGGGATACCTATTCGACCCTTTAAATCGAAGCTGCCAAAACGGCAAAAAGTACTAGGAGGATTATATGGCGCTTGTACCTATGCGGCTGCTGCTGGACCATGCCGCTGAAAACGGCTACGGCATTCCCGCTTATAACGTGAACAATATGGAGCAGATCCTGGCAATTATGCAGGCTGCTGATGAGACTAACAGTCCTGTAATTTTGCAGGCTTCCCGCGGTGCCCGTAAGTACGCTGGTGAAAACTTCTTGCGTCACTTAGTTCTGGCGGCTATCGAGACCTATCCCCACATTCCTGTTGTTATGCACCAGGACCATGGAAACAGCCCTGCGACTTGCTACTCTGCAATCCGCAACGGCTTTACTAGCGTCATGATGGACGGCTCCCTTGAATCGGATGCCAAAACCCCCGCTAGCTTTGAGTACAACGTTAACGTGACTGCTGAAGTCGTTAAGGTTGCCCACTCCATCGGTGCCAGTGTTGAAGGTGAGCTAGGCTGCCTAGGCTCTCTAGAAACTGGTCAAGGTGAAGCTGAAGACGGCCATGGTTTTGAAGGCACTCTCAGTAAGGATCAGCTGCTGACTGACCCCGACGAAGCTGTACAGTTCGTTGAGCAGACTCAGGTTGATGCCCTTGCTGTTGCTATTGGTACTAGCCACGGTGCTTACAAGTTCACCCGTAAGCCCACTGGTGAAATCCTAGCCATCAGCCGCATTGCCGAAATTCACAAGCGTCTACCTAACACTCACCTGGTAATGCACGGTTCTTCCTCCGTTCCCCAGGAGTGGTTGGACATGATTAACGCTAACGGCGGTAACATTCCTGAGACCTACGGTGTACCCGTTGAAGAAATCCAGAAGGGTATTAAGAGCGGTGTTCGCAAAGTGAACATTGACACTGACAACCGTCTGGCCATTACTGCGGCTATCCGCGAAGCGGCTATGAAGGATCCTTCTAACTTTGATCCTCGCCACTTCCTCAAGCCTTCCATCACGTACATGAAGCAAGTATGTTCTGCTCGCTATGACGCGTTTGGTACTGCTGGCAATGCTACTAAGATCAAGCAGGTTGGCGTTGATATCTTCGCTGCTAAGTACGAAGCTGGTGAGCTTGACGCTAAGGTTGCTGTTACTGCTTAAGCTGCAAAGACACTTCACATGAACTGAAGTTGTCAATAACTAAGTAGAAAGGGGATGGCTGTGGCCATCCCCTTTTTGTTGGGCTGATTAACTGATTGATATCAAATCCGAGTTTAGTAACCCCGATTAAAACAACCCTTTCGGGGCAACGCCTGGTGGTTGCTCTACGATATCGGGAGCAACCACCAGGCGTTTGAATGAGAAGCATTAGCAGCGGCTAGCACACCCAAAGTTATGCCTTCTTCGCTACCCAGTACTTACTCATAAAGTGGTTCGATACCTCTACATCGCTAAAGCCAGCAGACTCTAGACGGGCAGTCATATCATCTGTGCTGTAGTGGCGATAGTAGGGCTCGTGGAAAACGCTAGGGAAGTTTTCCATCATGGGGGCAAATTCCGGAGTGTCTAGCTTTTGGATAGAGTCGCAGATGACAAACACACCACCGGATTTGGTGACACGATACGCCTCATTAATCACCGTTTGACGCACCTCGCCAGGCAGTTCGTGGAACAAAAAGACACTGACGGTGGCATCAAAATAATTATCGAGATAGGGCAGGGCCTCGGCATTGGCATGTATTAGCTGGGGCAGGGTACCGGGTTCTCTGCTTAGTAAATCATTGGCCTTGCGCAGGTAGGTGGGGGATAGATCCACACCGTGGAGCGAGGTTTGAGGCAGGGTATCTCGAATCATTTTCAAGGTACGCCCAGTGCCGCAAGCCACATCTAGAACTTTAGGGGTACCGATTACTCGCTCAATATGGTGCTTGAGGGGAGCTAGGATGCGACGACGCATGGGGTCCGCCGAACCATTAAACAATATCTCTACCTGTAGATCGTAGAGATTTGCAGACATTTCACCCAGGTAACCATCGGTTTGATGGTGAAAGTTTTGCACATAGTAATCGGGATAGCCGTCGGTGCTGACATCGGCACCAAAGTCTTGATACTGCTTATTTTTAGCACGATCCCAGACGCTGGGGGTATCCATCACCACCATGGGGTAATACTTGAAAAAGTCATCCCATGGATTATCAAATAGCAAACTTGTGGGATAAACCCCAGCGGCGGCATCTTGCCAATCAACTTCGGTAAGCTCATCCAACCGTTGTTTCAAAATCGCTAGGGTCGGTGCTGGAATATCAGACGTGCTGTCCGGAGCAACTGGAGAAATCACTTCGCGTAACCGATTGGCCAGAGTTTTGTGGGTAAACCCAAAGGCTTGTTTGCTTTGCTGAAAGGTTTGGTAAGCAAGTTTTGTCAATGTGTCTGGCATGGTTCTGATCGGACAACAGGGTAGTCAGTAGGGTAATCAGTGAACTAGGCGCTGGCAGAGCATCATGGGATTTAAAGCTGGCCAACGAAATTTATATATTGATCATTGTAAAAGTTTATTAAAAAGAAGGGGGCGTATAAATGGAAACTGCTGCATCCAGATTCGAGGAAAGCTGCGCTAGTATAGACGGGTTATAGGACCCATCCATAGAGGATTATTTAATGAAGCGTCTGTCCATTGATACCACCCAAATGATGCGTCGCACTGAGGACTTGATTAGTGCGGCATCTAACCGCTATCGCATCACTGTTCAGGTGGCAAACCGGGCGCAGCGTCGTCGTTTCGAAGAATTTGATAATATTGATGAGTCTCGCATGAAGCCCGTATTGCGCGCCATTGTGGAAATGTCTGATGAGCTAACTCAGCCTGAAATTATTGGCGAGTAGGCCCTTACTGTAGGGAAACTGGTCTGCTTACTACACCGACAGGCCAGTTTTCATCGGTATATACAACTAGCACGTATTTATTCAATTATTCATAGCATTAACGCTCAGCGGTATGGGTAAGCAGCTTAAGTTTTTGTTTTTGACCACCTTGACCACCCTAATGGTTTTGGCTGGCGGTATTTTGCAGGTGGGTGAACCGTTGATGGCGGCCCAGACTCCGACTGAAATCGCAATTGCAAATCAGCTATACGGTCAGTATCCCGATATTCCTAGGGCCCAACGGGCTAACACCACTCTGCTGAGTCGATTTATTGAGTACCATCTCGACACCCAGGTACGGCCTGCCCAGTATCACCTTGATTGGGAACTATCTATGGCGGACTACCTGGATGTTTCCTATGGGAAATCGGGTCAGAATTCTGTGGCTAGCAACGCTGATAAGCTGGCTATGCAGGATTTGAGTCGGCAGCAGCGCCATGACCTGATCCAGAGCCTAGAGGATCGCTTTGCCCGATGACGGCAATGCTCAAAGAAGGTACTGGCTGGCGATTGGGCTGGGATGAGGAACGCGATACATTTAAAGCCCTAGTCGGCGGTGAATATTGGGCTCTAGAACTGACACAGCATGAGTTTGAGGACCTGCGTCGGCTAGCGCAGCAGTTGGCAACCACCATGGCCACGATGGCCACCGAGCTGATGCCCGATGAGCGCATCACCTGCGAACAGGAAACCCCTCATCTGTGGATAGAGGCTGAGGGATTTCACCATAGCTATGGACTGCGATTTATTTTGCTCAACGGTCGCGGCGGAGAAGGCGCGTGGCCAGCGACCGTTGTACCTGAGATATTGAACGGGTTAGGGCGAATCAACGTATTTTGATACGTTGTCGGCCTTGTGCTTTACACTGGGCACAATGAACGGACATCTGCGAATGATAGTGGCGCCTAATCAAAGCTGACCACTTGTCGCCTATGTGCGCCAAGCTATACTGAGCGGATTGTGACGCACATAGCTATGGCTGGCTAACGGTTTTAGCACTCACTAACGTTGTGAACCATGTGCGCCAGTCTAGCCGTTGCTGATTTAGGGTATGAACCGAATCTGTGAAATATGCGATGTGCCCATGTTTACCAGATAAATTTATACCGAGGATCAGCAGCAACGCCCAAGTCTATATATCTATCTGACAATCAGAGTGCAGAAAGTATATGAAAAAACTCAAGGTCGTTAGTGATACGCAGTTTAAGCTGCGTCCAGGTCTGTCAAACGAGCTGTCTAGACAGGATAAGGTCTTTGTCCCCAACGGAACGGAGTTTGACCTAACTAACTCAGATGTTGTGCAGGGGGGGCATCTTAAGGTAACTCTGGCTAAGCCCTTAGGGCCAGCGAATAAGACTGTCTGGTACGTTTATAAGCCGGATGTCAGGGTCTATGACACGAATATTAAGCTCACTATTTTGAGCGATACCCTGTTTAAGCAACGGCCAGTGTTGTCTAACCAATTGAGTGAGCGGGAAAAGTTTTTTGTCCCAAATGGTACGGACTATTACCTGCAGTCCTACCTGCCAGCGGAAGGGCAACATGTGAAGGTTGCGATCGCAAACGCCTTTCTCGGGCCTGAAAATCGAACAGTCTGGTATGCCTACTAGCCTGACATTCGCATTGTCGGCGATACCATCACCCTAACCGTCACCAGCGACACCCTATTCAAAACATCGCCCCAGCTGTCATCTAAGCTCAGCAATACCGATAAGGTCTTTGTCAAAAACAGCACCGAGCTAGAGCTAGTAAGCCACGAGTTAGCCCAGGCTAATCACGTCAAAGTAGAGCTTGCCGAACCCAGCTTTAACAACCGGTCTGAACTCATTTGGTATGCCTATAAACCCGATATTCAGATCGAGGGTAACGAACACGAAAACCAGCCCAAGAATGAAACCCCACCGCCAAAGCCCAGCGGCCAATACATTAAGCTACCGGGCTTTCGTGGCAACTTCTATTTATCCAACCCAATTAT
>CALBPH010000099.1 GCA_937899365.1 uncultured Leptolyngbya sp. | reverse complement strand
GATCGTCAAGCTTTCACAAAATTGTTAGGTTCACGAGTTAAAGTAGTCTAGAAATCTGTTAATCATTTTCTAGCTGCAGCTGTTGTAAATCTGCCAATATATTTTCTAAGAGTAATCGTTGGCCGTTTTGTTGTGTCTGGGATGATGGAGCAACAATCGGTGTTTTCAGAATTCTGTTAGCTGTTATTTTATAGTTATCGAGCACCTCTAGGGCCGTTTCGGAAAAACGAGTCAGGTAAGTATGGGCAGCTTCATTGCTAGCTTCGAGAGAGAATTTTGTATTTCCTGACTGAGAAAATTTTGATTTATGCCAGTCTATCCACAAATCTACCGGACGTGGCTGCTCAAAAAAATCACAGGCCTTATAAACCCATTCTGTTACTGCTCGTTTCTTTTGTTTCCACCCTGGTTGCAACGTGCCTTCTAGCCACTGAACAGCAGTTCCTGCTCTGATGGCCATTGCAAAACTAGACTGATACTGATTTAACAAATTATCTAGGCGTAGCCAGTCCTGGAACTCATCTACAGTTTGTTGAAACCCTGTTTGTAGGAGAACCTTTACCCGTTGCTTAATTTCAACCTGACGGTCCAGTAGTGGCGAAGCTTCTAGGGTTGTCAACTGTTGTTGCAGGATCTGCTGCACCTGGGCTGCCAGGGGTAATAATCGAGGCAAACGATGGTTTTTTACTTGGGGCAGTCGCTCTTGAACCAGGGTTTGTAGTGCTGACTCTAACGCGGGTAACCCAGACTGGGTGGCAGCGGCCATATTGCCCTTTAACCGCGCTCGCAGGGCTGGCAGGGCATCCACCGCGTAGAGGTTACTTACGCCATCGGGTAGGGTGGCCCGAAAATCTTGGGCGACAAACCGCAGCCGATGGAGCACCTGTTGTCTCTCTTCGGACTCCATCAGATTGAGAAAATTTACCACAAAGATCACCGTGGTAATCTTTCGTTCTAGCAGCCAGTCCCGCAGATGCTCCCGCTCTGTCAGGGTCATTAGCTTGCGGCCATCCAATAGCTGAATGACGGCATCAGCCTCTAACAATTGGGTGTGAACCAGCTCATTTTGGATAGCGTGATCGTCGGTGCCTGGTAGGTCTACTAGCTCCACCCCCGATTGCAAAAATGGATGGGGGCACTGCACTGCGACGGCGGTTACATCCTGGCGCATGTGGCGTTGGTCATCCAGGATGGCGTAACGTTTTAACAGGTCGGTGCCCGGGGCTTCTAAGGGGGTGCCATCCGCCTGGGAAATGCGACTGGCTAAGGTGGCTCCATAGCTGACAGTGATGACAGCTCCGGTGGTGGGCACCAGATCGATGGGGAGGGTTTTCTCTCCTAGCAGCGCATTGAGTAGGGTGGATTTGCCGTAGTTAAAGGGGCCAAAAACGGTGATGCGTAGGGTGGGCTGGGCGATGCGATCGCACTGACGCAGCACCATTGCCTTTAGCCCGGCATGACTGGCATCCAGCAGCCCCACGGCTTTTCGTAGCGTATCGACCAGGGAAGACAATGATTGCGTTTGAACTCTCCTTAACCTACTATTCGCATCCATCCGTACACTGCCCGTTCCCATACGCAGCGGCATGGGCATTTTGACAATGGGCTCATTAGCAGCATAACAGTTGTGTCAGCACTACTATAGAAGGAGATTCTGCTATTTTTCTTCCATGCCCCAGTGTGAACTTTGCCAGCGTCATTGTCCAAAGCTGACGGAACATCATCTAGTGCCACGTCAGCAGACAAGGCGAAAAAAGGCAGAGCCGGGACCCACAACGGATATCTGTGGGCCATGCCACAAGCAGATCCATACGCTGTTTACAAATAAGCAACTGGCCCAGGAGCTAAATACGGTGGATCGGTTAAGGTCACACCCCCATATGGAGAAGTTTTTAGGATGGATTCGAAAGCAGGACCCGTATAAAAAGGTGCGGACGTATCGCTAAGGGCTCTCTGTTGTTATGGCTTTCAGCTAATGGCATTAAGCAGCTAACGTTGGATAGTCCACATAGCCTTTAGAATCATGGGTGTAGAAGGTGTCAGGATCGGGGGTATTTAGGGGGGCACTTTGCTGAAAGCGCTCGACTAAATCGGGGTTGGCAATAAAGGGAATACCGTAGGCGATGGCATCTGTTTGATTTGTCTGAATGGCGGTAGCTCCAGTTTGGGCGTCGTAGCCTCCATTGAGGATGATGGCCCCGCCAAAGGCTCGGCGCAGATGGGGTAGGGCAGGTTCGGCACCTGCTGCTGCGGCCATAAAGTGACCGGGTAAGGCTTCTATAACATGGAGATAGGCCAGGTTTAAGTTGCTTAGGGTCGTGGCTACGTAGGTAAACGTAGCGAGAGGATTACTGTCGTTCATGTCGATAAAGGCCACGTAGGGAGACAGACGCACGCCGACGCGATCGCAACTCCAGGCATTGACTACGGCTTCTGTAATCTCGAGCAAGAATCGGGCTCGATTTTCCACACTGCCGCCATACTCATCAGTACGCTGATTAGAGCCATCGCGCAAAAACTGCTCGAACGCAGGGTACCAGTCGCGGTCCTCATAGGCGCCATAGACCGACCCGGTGATCATCCAACCATCAGCATCGGTCACTGTATCTGGCAATTCGCCCTCGAAGCAGACCACCCGCACCACC
>CALBPH010000098.1 GCA_937899365.1 uncultured Leptolyngbya sp. | reverse complement strand
CCGGTTGCCGTACCATAGTCATGCAGTAGAAGAATTTTCATCAAGAACTCCTAAAGATGGAGCTAATGCAACAACGGTATCCAGACCACGCCCAGGGGCAGATAGCCATCTGCGGGCATGACGGTCGGTGAGATATTTGTTCAATGCTCTATCCACAGGACTTAACAACCCATACATAACGACCTTTTCTAAAAACCGGCTCTTGACTAAACCAAACGTTACCCGCTCAAAAAAACGATGCTTAAACACCCCCAACGTTAGCCTATCCAATAGCGGTGAGAGAATCATTCGCCGCCGCCGCCAGCCCAAGGCCTTATGCTTTTGGGTAAAGTAAGCATCCTCAGACAGATCCCATTTTTGCTGTAGGTGTGCCAAGCTTTTGGTTTCCCACGCATCACTCCAACGCAGCATATAGAGATGCAGGTCTGCCCAGGTCCAAGCAATACCCGGCACATAGGTAATAAGAGACATCGGTTCAAAATAAATTGAGCCCCCCGCCTCGGTCACCCCCATACACAGGTCCAGATGCTCCTTAGTATTGAGAAACCTCTCATCCAAGGGGCCCATTTCCTTAAAGACATCCATATTGACTAACATGCAATGAAACTCCACCAGTTCTGCCGATGTGCGCTGCAGCGTAGCCATCGTATCGGCCACACGCTGACCCTGGCGGGACATCTTTTCACGCAGTCGCCGTCGCCCCTTAACATCAACAATAATGTGAGCCACCCCATTGGCAAAATGAATGGTTTCATGCACCGGCTCATCTTGGCAGGTTAGCGGTCCCACAATCGCCGCTCCTGTTTCTTCAGCACATTGCACCAACGCCCCTAACCAACCTGGAGAAACCACAACATCATTATCGACAAAGACCACATAGGGCGTCTTTACCTGGGTCAACCCTATATTTCTTGCCTGATTTGGGGTTAACAAATGATCGACTCGAATCAGTTCAAAGGACTTTTCCATCGCCTGAGCCGCCAGATACTCTCTGATCGACCGGGGCGAACCACCATCTACATACACCAGCTCAAAGGGAAATTGGGTATGTTCATAGATACTATCTAAGGAGGTTTGGGTGTAGCTAAATCGTTCTCGCGGGGAGACTACGATTGTGACATTTGGTGAGGTCATACTAGGCAGCAGGAGATAACGGTTTAAGGGCAGGCACCGGCTGTGATTCTTTTTGCTTGAGCTGGGACCATTCCCTATCAGTAAAGTTCTCGTGATAAGAGCGCTCTACGTTAATGTTCCAAATGTCGTGTTCTTCACCGACAATATTCCTAGCTGCCAATAGTGCCGAAAGCATGGAGTGATCCTGGTTGTTGTATCGGTGCATGCCATTGCGCCCGACGGTCTGTAGATTTTCAAACGTGCGAATATAATTTTCTAAGACCTGCAGATGCTGGCGATATTCACCGTCATAAACCGGATAGGCTTTCTGTTGCCGAATCACACATCCATCTTGCACATCCCCTGGCTTAACCCCCAAATTTAATCTGAAAATCTCTTGAGAGGCTAACTCAATCAGCTGGGAGTCCGTCATTCCCCAAATGTCATCCCCCTGGCTGCAAAAATATTCCATACCCAGACAGGTTTTTTGCAAGTCTGGAACCATTGCTGGACTCCAGTTCTTAAAGTTTTGAATCCGACCGACGTTGAACTTAGGGCTGTGGATATAGAGCCAATTATCAGGAAAGATATGAACCCGGTCAATCACCAATGAAACAATTAAAAAGTCACGATATTTTAATCCTCGGGCTGCTTTGAGCACATAATCGGGCGGGGGGGGATCCATGCGATGCACCAGGGCCGTAATCGGCATAGAGCTAATAAAGTGATCTCCCGTTAACACAAGGGTGCGATCGCCCTGCTTAGCCACCACCCGAGTCAATCGAGCTCCTTCCCGCTCCACAAGCACCACGTCTGTCTGAAGATACACCGGAGATCCCTGCTCTTCTAAGATGTCCTGACAACGTTCCCACATCATGCCAGGACCCAAGCGAGGGTAGTCAAATGTTTTGATCAGACTTTTAGAATTCTTACTGCCAAACAGCGCATTGATAACAGTTTCCTTTAAAGATAGATTCTTAATACGCTGGGCGGCCCAATCTGCTCGAATTTGACTACAGGGAATTCCCCACACTTTCTCTGTATAGGTCTTAAAGAATATGCGGTAGAGCCTGGCTCCAAAACAGTCAGTTACCCAGTCTTCAAAAGTCTGCGGCTCTGGGCTTAACCCCAGATATCGCTTGAGCTTAGCCTTTAAGTAGCTCATTACAATCAGAAAACTACGAACTACTCCCAAATTCTTGAGCGTTTTGAATAGGGCTAGGGGATAGTCATAGAACTTACCGTCATAAAAGATGCGCGATAACCTTGGGGTTTGAATAAAGTCATTCCCCAAAATCTCTTTCCAAATTGCTTCTACTTCACCCACTTTTGTAAAAAATCGATGCCCGCCAATGTCAAACCGATACCCTTTATAGGTTTCTGTCCGAGAGATACCACCAACCTTATCTGCCTTTTCAAGAACGATGGACGTTACACCATGCTTCAACAGCTCGTAACCCGATGTTAGCCCGGCAGGCCCACCACCGATGATGATTACAGGAGATTTACTCTCGGCAGCAGTTGGATTCATATGGGATACACTCCGATGCTCGCTAGATAGATGAATTGTTACGTCTGCATTTAACGGGAAGGGCTACCTTGAACGGCGAAAACCTAACACCATAGGCGTTGACAACCGCAGAAAGGACCCTAGGTGATGTTGCAAGAGGCCATAGGCAAAGGCTCCGCCGCCATAGAAGAAGTAAAACCAATGCCAAGGAATGACGCGCAGGGTAAACCACCATCCCCGTTTGATATAAAAAAAACGATAGACGTTGAAATTAATTAGCAGTAATCCCAAGGATATTGTTACCGACATCCACCAAAGCCAGGGGACAAAGAACCCAGCCATAAGACTGAGGATTAAGCTAAAGACGCCTATAACACTCACACGATTTGTATGACTGAGATTCAAATCAGCCTCAAAACGTTGTTTACTCAAAATTAGTGCTGTCCAAGGGAGTGCCCGATAAACGATCTCTGCCCTGAGCAAAGATATCGGCTGCCATCGTTTTAAGTGCTTAACTTGAATGTCTTTATAAAGACGAATGTCATGACCTGCTTGTTTGAGACGATAGCCCAGCTCAATATCCTCAATACAGGGCTTGGTATACCGTTCATCAAAGCCACCTACGGCTAGAAAAATAGGACGACGAATAGCACCACAGGCACCCCAGAAAGTAGACGCTATTTCTGAAGATGTTTGATGGGTGTAATGGTGAAACAAATTCTTGTATTGAGACAAAAAGTTGTCTGCCCCCGGTGCATCATCATAGGAGCCAATCAATGCCGCTAGGTCTGGCCTCTGTTGAAACCGCTGTTCAATCAAGCTCAACGTATTGGGATGTAGGGTCGCATCTGCATCTACAAAAAATATAATGTCGCCCTTCGCTGCCTTGGTACCTATATTTCTGGCTCGAGCCGGACCCCCAGGACCAGGTAATCGCAACACTTTTGCGCCCATATCTTCAGCCACTTGCCAAGAACCATCTGTATCTCCATCAGAGACAACGATGAGTTCATCTGGAGAACGAAGACTTTCTTTGATACTGACTAGACAATGCCGAAAGGCATCCCCGCCGTTATAGACAGGAATCACGATGGATATACTGATTGGAGATGTCTTCATCTTAAAAAGCAGACACTACGGGAACTGATGGCAGGCGTATGGACACAGTCGAAAAACTTGACGCAGGTTTATCGTTAATTGACGTCAATTTTCTTGAAATCTCTCTTAAATAGGCACAGAAATCCATTCTCATAGACAATTTGCCAAGAGAAAAAATAGGGATCTGAGCCCATTACATCAATGAACTTAGAAAGCTTTCTGATTAAATAGTCGGCGTTGCTGATCCTCGGTATGATTTTATCTGCGAGATGCTGTCCTATGGCCTATTTAACCGATCGGTTTATCCTCTAAATCAGCAACGGCAAACAGTCTAACTAGCTGCCAGATATCGAGACCGTCTTTATAGCGGGTAAACTGGGATTTTCAGAATCTGGGGGAGGCTAGGTTTAACATCCTCAGGATTGGAGGGTGGGGACGAAAATAAAGAGATTAAACCGTCTTCTAACATTTTAATAAAAGATTGAACTGATCTGAGCTTGATGTTGAAAGAATAGAAAAAATAAAATTGGTTTACATGAGATGGAGGTGAGAGAATTTTCATCTTTTATCAGGTTGCACGATGCGATTATGGGAGCCCCATCCTTTAGACTGATTACCTCTGTTTCATGATCAACTATTTCATGACCAATAGTTATTAAACATGCGAGGGGCCTCGTAAATTAAAAAGGGCGCGCTAACCTGGGAATGAATCTTTGGTATCGTACGCGGTGGGAAAACTATGGTAGTAACCTCGTCATCCTCATCAATTTCCTGAGAGGGGAGAAATCGGCTCATTATTAAACTCCCGCTCCTTTAGGTCGGCATTTAAACCTTACGGATTCGGATGTCCGAGGTAGGAGGGAAACAGCAACCATGCAATGATCGCTTAACGAGTCCTCGGCATTCTCAGAATGGTTGAGGGTTGGATTTAAGTTGTGTTGCTGGTTTACGCGATGAGGCCGGTTAGGAATGCTATTGGTCAGTATCTGGTAGATAAAGTCATTCTGGGGAGCGTGATACCAGGGTTTATATGAAGCCTGGATTTATGTGTAGGTGCTCAATTAATGAGTCTAAGACTCATCATCTACACCTACACCCACTTGCCTTCAATAGCAGAGCTAGCATTCTTTAGAAATAAAAGATATCTATCGATCCAATCAAAATGCTTATTGACCTGGGGAAGCCATAGAAAGCATCTGTATCTCTATTTACAGATGCTCGGTGCAGCCACGGATTAAATGGGGCAAACCGATTGGAGTAGCTCTCGCCATGAAGTCTCATTATCCTTGGCTTAGAAGAATTTCTCTCTCTTGTGCCCTCACGCTTTCTGCTGTTTTTGTAGCCTCTTGCTCAGGTCCATCCACCACTGAAAGTACTGATGGTTCAACCGATACAGCTAGCGCACCTTCTGGCATTGGTTATGTCATTCGTATATCCATTGGCACCCAGGACCAGGTAATTAACACGGCGGTAGGAGGAGCTACTGTACGAGAGTTGGGACTATTGGAGAAACACCTCCCAACAACTGGAAAATATGAAGGTGTAGAATATGACATCCAATGGTCTAGCTACACCTCGGGTCCTCCAATTACCAATAAAATGTTAGCCGATCAGATCGATATTGGCTTGATGGGGGACTTCCCAGCCGTGATCAATCTGATTAAGTTCCAGGAAGAAGTAGAAGGTGTTACCTCCACCTTTATTGGCACCCTGGCCTACAGCCCAAACGGGGCCGGTAACGCGGTTGTTGTACCTAAAGATAGTGACGTCACGTCCCTTGCTGATCTCAAGGGTGGCTCTGTTTCTGTACCCTTTGGTTCTGCGGCCCATGGCATGGTTCTAAAGGCATTAAGTGATGCCGGTATTGACCCAGAATCAGATGTTAAACTCATCAGCCAGGCCCCTGAAGTCGGTGGGACCAGTCTTCGCACAGGGCAGATTGATGCCCATGCCGATTTTGTTCCGTTTGGGGAATTGTTTCCGTTCCGGGGTTTTGCTAAAAAGATTTTTGACGGGGCACAAACCGGGGTACCCACTCTGCATGGAATTGTTGTTCGTTCTGACTTTGCTGAAGAGCATCCTGAAATTGTTCAGGCCTATCTTCAGGCAATGCTCGAAGCTAACCAAACCTTCCAGGAGAGCCCTGAAGAGATTTCTGCCCAAATTGAAGAATGGTCAGGGATTGAGAAAGAAGTGGTTTACATGTTTCTCGGCCCCTCCGGACTACAGCCCATTAACCCCAGTATTGGTGAGGTTCAGCTAGAGGCTCTGAAGAATAGCATTGCCACCTTGATTAGCTTGGGCAAGATTGAATCGCCAGTTAATCCTGAGGATGTCACCGGTTGGGTAGATGAAGGCTTCTTAAAAACAGCCATGGACAACATGGGCTTAGACTACGATGAAGTGATTGAGGCAGGTGAAAGCTATGTGATCACTGGCAATGATGCCCTAACGGACGAACCAATTGAAGAGCCTAAAATGGCGGCCCAGCTGTGGATTCAAGAAGAGCCCACGGTGACTAACTTTGCCACCATTCCCAATATGATCAAAAAGCTTAATGAGCTGCAGACTGAGGGAAAGGCATCTGACGTTATCTTTGTTCATGATCGTAACAAGGGTTGGAAACTCTTTGCTGAGAACTCTCACTATGTGAAAAATGGAGATGAGGTATCTGCTTTTCTACTGGAGGCTGATGCTCAGCAGTTTGCTTCTGAATCTGGCGGAGAGGTCACCACGTTTAAGAGTTTGCTACAAACCTATGCCAATGGTCCTCAGCCTGCTCGGATCAGTCGGTTGACCCTTGATAGTTTGCGACAGGCCATGGTGACAGCGGTACCGGCCCTAGCAAGTTAACTCATTCAAAGCAGCAACTTAGGTCCCCTCAATTTCTCAATACTTGGGAAGCTGGGGGGCTGTTTCTCAGCTTTTCAGCCCCTATGATGCCTAACTCATTCAGCTAAGTCTCTATTATGGCAAGCATCCTCCCCCAGTCTGGCGTTCGTCCCCACCATCCGCCGCCGATAGTAAGGCTACGTCAGACGCTACAGGCGTTGTTTTTTTCAGGTCGTTCCGTTAGACGATTTATTGCCCTGGTGCTTTTCTTTGGTATCTGGCAAATTCTGTGCATGATTGGCTTTAAATTTTTTATTAATTTTCAGCTAATCCCTTCCCCATGGGAAGTTTTTAACGCGACCATTGAATTCTTTTTTAGCGATCCATGGGTACATATTCGCTCCAGCGTAGTGCGAGTATTGGTAGGGTTTGCTGTTGCTTCTGTGTTGGGCGTTATCTTGGGAATTGTTATTGGTTGGTTTCAGATTGCTGAAGATCTGCTAATGCCGTCGTTGGAGTTGCTTAGACCGATTCCTGCTGTTGCCTGGATTCCGTTGGCAATTCTAATGTTTCCCAATGCTGAGACAGGCATGATTTATATCACCTTTATTGGTGCCTTCTTTCCGATTTTAATTAGTACCATTCGAGCAGTTGAAAATATTTTGCACGACATTGTTCTGATTCGAGTAGGGCAGTGTTTGGGAGCCACTCAGTGGCATGTCTTTAAAGACATTGTCATACCAGGAGCTTTGCCTGGTATTGCCGGTGGATTAACCATTGGCATGGGAAATGCTTGGTTTTGTTTAGTCACAGCCGAGATTTTAGCGGGTCGCTACGGCGTAGGTTATGTTACTTGGGAATCCTACGTTACGTCCAACTACCCTCCCATTGTTATGGGTATGTTGCTGATTGGGTTAATGGGAGCGTTTAGTTCTTGGGCCGTTGGCCGAGGCACGGCGGCACTAATGCCCTGGCGTGTGATTAAGAAACAGGACGCATAATTTAGCAGGATTGTCCCCATGAGACAAGAGACCATGAAAAAAGAGATGTTGACCTCACCACCGATGACAAAATCGACCCCTAAGGGGGCTGTCAATGTGGAAGGGATTTCGATGATCTTTAGCCGCCAGGGTTACTCTAACCAGGTTTTGGACTCGATAAATCTGCAAATCAAACCGGGGGAGCTTGCCTGCCTGCTAGGGCCGTCAGGGTGTGGCAAGTCTACGCTGCTAAATATCATTGCGGGCTTTGTTAGACCAACGGCAGGTTACGTCATGGTCGATCAGCAGCCGGTTAAAAAACCAGGGGCCGACCGGGGGTTTGTTTTTCAGCAGTATTCTCTACTTCCCTGGAAAACAACTTTTCAAAATATTGAGTTTGGGCTAAAAATCAAAGGTGTTCCCAAATCGGAACGGGAAGATATGGTAGGGGAATATCTTAATCTGGTGGGGCTAGCTAAATATCGGAATGCTTATCCGAATCAGCTCTCTGGGGGGATGCAGCAACGGGCAAGTATTGTTAGGGCGCTGGTTAATTCTCCGTCGGTATTATTGATGGATGAGCCCTTTGCCGCTTTAGATGCCCAGACTCGCCACATGATGCAAGAATTATTGCTGACTATTTGGAGCACCCTAAAAACTACGGTCATTTTTGTTACCCATGATATTGAGGAGGCGGTCTTTTTGGGCGATCGCATTTTTGTGATGGGGGTGCAGCCTGGAAGAATTAAGGCTGAGTTAGAGGTGCCGCTGGCAAGACCCCGTCATGTTGACGATATGCTGACGCCCGAGTTTACGCAGCTTAATCGTCAGGTTTTTGAATTGATTCGAGAGGAAACTCTAAAGAGTATGGAGAAGCAGTAATTGGGTGCAGGCCCTAACGCGCTTAAAATTATTGGCGTTGCTGATCCTCGGGATGATTTTATCTGCAAGATACTGTCACATAGCATGTCTAACCGATCGGTTCATCCTCTAACTCAGCAACGGCAGATTGTTTTCTGACAATCTTTTAGAAAGAATTAATGGCGGTTTCTAGAAATTCGGGTTGTATCCAGGTATTCGTGTCGATTTCACCCAGTTGTTCGTTGCCTGGAATCATTTTTAGTTGTTGAATATGGTTTGTTATCCAGTCAGTTCGAATCTGTGTTTCTGGGAAGAACAGTCCCGACCGGTTTGACTGTTGGTAATCTAGGGTCTTAGAGACAATTTCGGGGTCTAGTTTAACCCAGTTACTGACTAGGGAAAGGGCGCTGGAGGTGGTGACATACCAGTGCTGTGCTGCAATCAGTGCTTTGAGGTAGGCAACAATAATGTCAGGGTGTGCTTCAGCAAACGATTCTCTGACCACAATGCCGTGAAACGTTGGTAAGTCGGTCATGTCAGAGGCGTCGCTTAAACGCCTAAACCGTCCCTGGTGACTGGCAATCTCATGTAGAGGGGCAAAATAGGCATAGCCATCGGCTGCGGCATTTTGGGGGGTGAGTCGATTTATACTTAAATTATCAATCGAGGTCAGGGTCACATCGTGTAATAAATTTGCCTGGGACAGGGTGCGCATGACCATACCATGGGCCGAAGAGGCAAACGGAACAGCAATGACTCGATGCCGTAAATCATCTAGGCTACTGAGGGGGGAGCGGTGGGGAACAATAATGGTATTGCCAGTACCGTCTGGATTACTGGCAACAAAACTAACTAATCGGGTATTGGTTAAGGCAGATGAATCGCTTTCAGCAGATACACCACTGAGTAACAGGGGATAATCACCTAAAATTCCGATATCTAACTGTTGTGATTGTAAACCGGCTGCAATCGGTGCCCCTGATGTAAAGTCTTTCCATTTAACTTTGTAGTTTGTCTTACTATTTTGACCGCTGTGGGGCAAAAAGTGCTCAAGCAGTCCTAACCGCTGTATGAGCACCCCCGCAGTTACTGTTTGGATTGTTTTATTTTGGGTGCCAATGGTGATCGTCAGGGGTTCTGAGCTATCTGACGTAGTTGGACGAACCAATAGCCCAGGGGAGCGTAGATGGGCGGTGGCTGTTGCCCCTGCGAAGGAGCGTTGGGCCTTTAGGCGTTGACTCCGCTCAGACTCTTCAGAAACCAGCTGCATAAACTGCTGTAGGGGCTCAGCGGACAGTGGGTCCGCACGATGTTTCTGGGATCGACGGGCAGCCTTGGATAGCCGTTTAGGCATCAGCATAAACAATTGGTAATCGAGTGCAAATTCCTGGAGCGGAATCCCTACCAGAAGTTTTGTCTGACGTTCTGTGGAGAACTGTAGACTCGAGCCAAAGCCTAAGTAATGCCCTTGGGTTAAAAACGTGCTGAATAAACTGGGTGTCTGTACAAATTCTCGATGTTTAAAGTCTGAGAGCTGCATTCCGAGCTCCATAAGCCTTCCTTCTAGGGCGAAGCGCTCTGGTGTCCCAGCCCCTGGAAACACCCAAACTTCAGACGTTAGTTCCTGGAGACTGAGCCATTGACACTTGGCTAAACGATGGTCAGCCGCCACCATTAAGAAATATTGAAAACTATCAATGGGTAAGGACTCTATTTCATCAAAGTCATGGAGATTAGTTTCAGCAAAACCGATTTCTACATCCCCCACTGTCATGGCTTGGTGCAGCTGCTGAACTGTATCGAAGGGTAAACACTCTAGTTCGATACCAGGATACTTCTGATGATACTTAATTAAAAGCTTCGGCAACCATCCATTGGCAATGCTTGTTGTGCAGCCAATTTTTAGACGGCTATGCTTACCTTGTTTTATTTCATTAATTTCATTAATTAATCGACTTTCTAATGCTAAAAGACTGGGCCCGGCTTCTAACAGATAGCTACCTACAGACGTTAGCTGAATTTTACGACCCAGGCGATGAAAAAGGGAAACACCTAGGTGGGACTCTAGGGACTTGAGCTTTGCACTGACGGCAGGTTGGGTCAGATTAAGGGCGTCCGCTGCTTCTGTAAAACTGAGGTAACGAGCCACCTCTAAAAACACTTTTAAATGATAGATTTCCACAACAAAGTCGTTAGCAAACTAAACGGCGATTTGACACTTTCCTAAGGGACATTTTCTGGTGTGAAATCGTCTATTTAGCACAAACTATTTTCCTCATTGTGCCACTAAAAAACTTACGAAAAATAATGTAAAGCTGATATGACATTTTTACTTTTTATGAGTATATAAAAAAAATGAATCGAAAAACAGTACCTTTTGATACAAACGGTCTTGAGGCTATCACTGAGTCTCTTTAAGATGAGGACAGCGGAGACGAAAAGCTTGAATCATGTTCTTAGGGACACTCTGCTGTTAATAAGGCCAATGTTCGATTTTATTTTTTAGGTTGAGCCGCGAGTTTTCTATAAGAACCACCCTGTTAAGGTCATGCATTTTATTCAAAAGAGCTAATGCGCTTGACTTTAGACAGTTGAGGTTTGATTACCCTAGTGAAACGAGGACTTTTGTGTGAATACTCAGCATCTGCAAACAGATTTTTTAGTAATTGGTGGAGGCACCGCCGGTACCATGGCGGGCATCAAGGCTAAGCAGGCCAATCCCGATGCCGATGTTCTGATTCTGGAAAAAGCTAATATTCGTCGCAGCGGTGCGATCGCAATGGGGATGGACGGCGTCAACACCGCTGTCATTCCTGGAAACTCCACCCCAGAGCAGTATGTACGAGAGATCACCATTGCAAACGACGGCGTTTTAGAACAAAAAAACGTTTATCAGACCGGCCGCTGGGGATATGAGGTCATTCAAGAATTAGAAAGCTGGGGCGTTAAGTTTCAAAAGGATACTGAAGGTAACTACGACCTTAAGCAGGTCCACCGGGTGGGCAAATATGTGTTGCCCATGCCCGAAGGCAAGGACTTAAAAAAGATTCTTTCTCGTCAGGTGAAGCGCCATAAGGTGCGCGTCACCAACCGGGTGATGGCCACTCGGGTGATGGTTAAAGATGGTCGGGCGATTGGTGCCGTTGGCTTTGATGTGCGTAAGGGAGACTTTGTTGTCATCCAGGCCAAGGCAGTGGTGCTTTGTACCGGTGCCTGCGGACGTTTGGGGCTGCCGGCCTCGGGTTATCTCTATGGTACCTATGAGAATCCCACCAACGCGGGTGATGGTTATTCCATGGCTTACCACGCCGGAGCGGAACTAACCAATATTGAGTGATTTCAAATTAATCCCCTGATTAAAGACTATAACGGTCCGGCCTGAGCCTATGTGGCCAGTCCGTTTGGGGCCTACACCGCCAACGCCGAGGGTAATCGCTTTATTAGCTGCGACTACTGGAGCGGTCAGATGATGTTGGAGACCTGGAAAGAATTGAATTCAGGCAAAGGGCCGGTGCATCTAAAGATGTATCACCTGGATGACGACACCATTTCTGAGATTGAGCGGGTGCTTTGGGCCAATGAGCGCCCCAGCCGTGAGCGTTTTCATGAAGGACGGGGGGAAGACTATCGCACCGACGGTGTGGAGATGAATATCTCGGAAATTGGTCTGTGCAGCGGTCACAGCGCCTCTGGGGTGTGGGTCAATGACAAGGCTGAAACCACGGTACCCGGTCTTTACGCGGCAGGCGACATGGCCAGTGTGCCCCACAACTATATGATTGGAGCCTTTGTCTCTGGGCGCCTCTCGGGCATTAACGCCATGAATTATGTGGAAGGCCTGGAGCATGTGGAGCCCGATCCAGAGTTCTTGGCAGCCGAAAAAGCGCGAATTTATGCGCCGCTGGACCGGCCTGATGGTGTCCCCCATACCCAGGTAGAATACAAGCTGCGTCGCTATGTAAATGATTATTTGCAACCGCCTAAGTCTCCTACCAAGATGGATATTGGTCTAGCTGCCTTTGAGCGCTACTATGAGACCCTGGATTTGATGGGCGCCCGAGATCCCCATGAGCTTATGCGCTGTATGGAGGTTCACTTTATTCGCGACTGTGCGGAGATGGCTGCCCGGGCTTCTCTCTATCGTAAGGAGAGTCGCTGGGGACTTTACCACTATCGTCTTGACTACCCTGAGAAGAACAATGAAGAATGGTTCTGCCATGCCAACCTGAAGAAATCTGAGACAGGTGAGATGGAAATGTTCAAGCGACCTGTAGCTCCGTATATTGTGGAGGTGAATCTGCAGCAGGAAGTGTATGACGTCGCGGTGCGTTAAGGGTGTAGGGGCGTTCTAGGGAACACCCCTACATTGAAAAAAATCTGTTCTTTACTTGGGAAATCTATCTTATGGCTCTAACGACCCAGCGCGTTGACGTTCCGGTGATTGTGGACGAATCTAAATGTCTCGAAAAATGTACGGCCTGTATTGAGGTCTGCCCTCTAGATGTATTGGTGAAAAACCCTGAGACCGGTAAGGCCTACATGAAATATGACGAGTGTTGGTTTTGCCTTCCCTGCGAGAAGGAATGTCCAACCAATGCCATCACTGTTCAGATTCCATTTCTGTTGCGTTAGGAAGAAGACCGATCATGTCCCATGCCGACCTTGATCCAGATGTGGTGCAGTGGGTTGAGATGTTGCGATCGCAAGACCTCAACGACCGTCTGGTAGCCGCCAAATCCCTACAGCACCTGGGAGATGAAGATACCATTGATGCCCTGATCCTGTGCCTCAATGATGAGAGCGCCAGGGTGCAAGAAATTGCAGTGACCGCCCTTTGGGAAATGGCAAACCCGGTGGTGGTGCCGCCCCTGCTGGACTGTTTAAGTTCTGCCCATGAACCGGAAGTGCGCGAAGAGGCGCTGGCGGCCCTAAAGGAGCTGGTCGCCCCGGATGACTTACTTAAGCTGTTGGACGCGATTCATAGTGATGACGAGAACGTACAGTTAAATGTGCTAATCCTGCTGCGCAAGATCCACGATGCCCAGGCGCTGCCCTATATCCTGCCCTTCTTTGAATCTGAGAGTCCGGTTCTGCGAGAGGCCTCTGTGGTCACATTGCGGTACCTCAATCAGGTGGTGCGCTGTGAGCCCGCCCTGGCCCTGGCCAAGGATGAGAGTAATGAGGTCAGACGGTCGGCAATTTTGACCCTGGGATACCTGAGTGACGATCCGGTGGTGCCGATGCTGTGCGATGCGATCGCAAATGACCCAGACTGGCAGGTACGGCGTAACGCCGCCCAGTCCCTAGATCTCCATGCCACCCCAGAGTCCACCCAGGCCTTGACCGCTGCCATGGCAGACGAGCATTGGCAAGTGCGCAAGTTTACCGCCCGTGCCCTACAGAAAGTGGCTACCGATGAGACTATTCCCTGTCTGATCAAAGCCCTATCCGATGAATATTCTGACGTGCGAAGAGACTCAGCCATTGCCCTCGGTAACTTGGGCAATCCGGAGGTACTGCCCGCCCTGCAACAGCCCCTAGACGCCCCCGATAGAGATGTACAGATTTTCTCCCAACGGGCCATCAAAAAGATTCAGGACCAGCTGGCAGAGACCTCTAATGCCTAACTGCGATTCTCCCTTTGTTTGCCAGACGCTGGCAGAGACCTCTAATGCCTAACTGCGATTCTCCCTTTGTTTGCCAGACGCTGGCGGAAACATTCAATGCCTAACCATGATTCTCCCTTTGTTCGCCAGCCCCATCAGTCCCCCGATGTCGTTCCTGACAATCCAGTTATAGCCGTCCGCAAGCAGGCCGCGATCCACTGCCTCAAACAGGTAATTGAGCCCATTCTCAACAAAAACATTGTTGACCTGGGTATGGTACGCAACCTGCGTGTGGTCGATAACTATGTTTATCTAAAGCTCTATGTTGGTGTCCATCAGCAAGACCTCAAAGACCAAGCTCAGCTAGCCCTGGGCGATCTGGCTTGGTGTCAAAAAGCCTACATCCAGCTTTGTACCATTCCTGGTGTCCGCACCACATTGGCCGTATCCAGCGGTAAAGGCGGTGTTGGCAAATCCACTACAGCCGTAAACTTAGCCGCTGCCCTAGCCAAGACAGGTGCTAAAGTGGGTCTCCTAGATGCTGACATCTATGGCCCCAACGTACCCCAAATGTTAGGGTTAGGCCAAACCGCCGTTGAGGTGACCGACACACCCACGGGGCAACGATTCAAACCCTTGACAGCCCATGGCATTAAGGTCATGTCAGTCGGTTTGTTAGCCGAGCCCGACCATCCTTTAGCATGGCGTGGTCCCGTACTTCACAAGATTATTACCCAGTTTATCCAAGATGTGGAATGGGGAGAGCTAGATTATCTACTGATTGATTTACCACCGGGTACAGGTGACGCCCAGATCACCATCATTCAAGAGAGCCCTATTTGTGGTGTGGTGATGGTAACAACCCCCCAGCAAGTAGCAGTGTCCGACGTGCGACGCAGCATCCACATGTTCCGCCAGGTCGGTGTACCCGTCTTGGGCCTAGTGGAGAACATGAGCTATTTAATCTGTAGTTGTTGTGGAGAACGCACCTCCATCTTTGGCAGCGGCGGCGGTGACCAAATGGCCCAAGAACTCGCCGTACCACTCCTAGGACAAGTACCCATCGATCCACAGATTTGCCAGGGTGGCGATACCGGCAAACCACTGCCCCTAGCCAATGAGGATGCACCCCTATCCAAAGTGTTCGAAGCCATTGCAATTGGCTTGAACACTACATTTTCCTCAACCGCCGTTCCCCTGACAAAGGAGGACCGATAGGCGCCAGGGTTAACCCACCCCAGAACCCCTCCTAGTGCTCGGTATCGAAGGGCATCCACACGGGAATGACCTCTTCACGTTTGTCATCATCCCCCCTTTCAGCGTCTCACAAACCCTCATCTCTCCATGAGCAACCAAACCGGGCTAACTATTCCCCTAACTCTCCCCTCTCTTCAAAAGAGTTATCAACAGGGAACAGTTACCCCGGTGGATGTCATTAAATCTATTCTTGCCGATCTAGCCCTTCGTGGCGACGACGGCATTTGGATTTATACCTTACCAGAACAAACCCTCATCGAACGAGCCACAACGCTGATGCAGATGTCAGCCAGCCAGCGATCGCAACTCCCCCTATGGGGCATCCCATTCAGCATCAAAGACTGCATCGACGTAGCAGGACACCCCACCTCCGCCGCCTGTCCAGGCTTCACCTACAACGCCACCCACACTAACCCCGCCGTTCAGAAACTCCTAGATGCCGGTGCGATCTTAATCGGCAAAACTAATCTAGACCAGTTTGCCACCGGGCTGGTGGGCATTCGTACCGGCTATACAGCTCCCCATAACGCCTTCTCAAAAGACCATATCCCCGGCGGCTCCAGCTCAGGAGCCGCACTGTCTGTCGCCGCCGGGCTAGTCTCCTTCGCCATCGGTACCGACACAGGCGGGTCTGGACGAGTCCCCGCTGGGTTTAATAACGTTGTCGGCCTCAAACCCACCCGAGGTCTGCTAAGCACCCGTCATACGGTTGAGGCCTGTAGAACCTTAGACTGTCTTTCGATTTTTGCACTGACCGCAACCGATGCCCATACCGTGCTCAAAATTGCCCAGGGTTATGATCCGGTCAACCCTTTCTCGCGTCCTGCCAATGTCCCCCCCGCTCATCTAAGTTCTTATCAGGCCAAACAAGCCTTTCGCTTTGGGGTACCGCGACCCAAGCAACAAGAGTTTTTTGGTAATACGGATGTCGCCAGCCGTTACGAAGATGCTATCAAAACCCTTACAGATTTGGGCGGAACCCGTATTGACATTGATTACAGTGTCTTTTTAGACGCCAACAATTTATTATTTAATGGCCCTTGGGTCGCAGAGCGTTATGTGTCGGTGGGGGCCTTTGTAGACGCCAATCCAGAGGCCGTTTTTCCCACTACTCGAGAGATTATTCTGAAGGCTAAAGAGATTACTGCAGCGAGGGCGTTTGAAGGTCTGTACGCAGTGGAAACCTTAAAGCAAAAGATTCAGACCCTGTGGCATCAGATTGACTGTCTGGTGGTGCCAACAACGGGAACCGTCTATCGCATCGATGAGATTGAAGCCGAGCCGCTGACGCTGAACTCTAACTTAGGCTACTATACGAACTTTGTAAATTTACTGGATTTGTGTGCGATCGCAATTCCCAACGGCTTCCAATCCACCGGCATTCCCACCGGCATCACCTTTATTGCCCCACCCCATAGCGACAACTATCTAGTGGGTCTGGGTTCCACCTTTCATCACACCAGCAACGCTCCATTAGGCGCAACACCTTTTAGACTGGCAATGGCGTCACCCTAAACCCATGCCCCATTCTCCATCTGCCTTAAGGGCTATAGTTCTAACCAGCTGTACCCTAATCGCCTTTGCCGCCAATTCCCTACTCACCCGCATGGCCCTCGGCCCTGGTTCGATTGATGCCGCCAGTTTTATGACCCTGCGGTTAGTTTCTGGTGCGGTCATGCTGCTAGTCATCATGGCCTTCTTCCGCAGAACCCCCATGGCAACGCTTCAAAGCACCCAGGGCAAATGGGCTGGGGCATTAATGCTGTTTCTCTATGCCGTCACCTTTTCATTTTCCTACCTACAGCTAGCTGCAGGCACAGGGGCCCTAATTCTCTTTGGCTCCGTACAACTAACCATGATTTTAGCCGCCTTAAAACAAGGAGAAAAGCCTCAACCGTTGGAATGGGGTGGTTTATTTCTCGCTTTGTTGGGGCTGATATATCTGGTATCTCCAGGGTTAGCGGCACCCCCAATTGTCGGGTCTGGGCTAATGGTGATGGCCGGCATTGCCTGGGGATTTTACTCCTTACTAGGGCGTAGAGCTAAGGAGCCCGTGGCCTATACAACCGCAAATTTTGTGCGAGCCGTTCCCTTTGCCATTGGGGGGAGTTTGATGAGCTTATCATAGATGCATTAAACCTTAACGGGAGTCACTTTAGCGTTGTTATCAGGGGCATTGGCCTCTGGAGTGGGCTATGCAATCTGGTATGCCGCGCTAAAAGGGTTAACGGCAACCCGAGCGGCAACGGTTCAGTTAGCGGTGCCCGTGATCGCATCCGTAGGGGGAATTATATTTTTGCAAGAAGCCCTAACCGTCAGGTTAGCCCTAGCTTCCTTGATGATTTTAGGCGGCATTGGGCTGTCGGTGGTGAGTCATCGTTGAGATTAAAGACGTTTACCAGATTTATTCCTCGTTAAAATAATGGTTCCATCGCGTATTAGCAAATTGTTCTTTTAGCTCACGATAATTTTCAATAATTTCTGAAAGCGGACGCGTCTCTGACTTAACTTGAGTGATCTCTGGTTCCGCACGATCGAGCCCCAGGAACTCCTGAATTTTTATGATGCCAGTACTCGGAGCTTTACTTAAGTCTTCATAGGTGATTTCCATAACTCGGTGATTGGCAATTTTAGCCCTGACGGTGGCCTCATACCGCTCTCGCGTTTGAAACTCGGCCAGACATGCTGCCATATCCACAGTGACATTAATGCTAGACCGCTGAGACTTTTTCTGGGCTTGCCATACCTGTGTTTTTTGTGCAATTAAAAAAGATGTATAAGTTGCTAGCGTATTTTGTCTAGACAATAAAATAATGGCTACATCACGATTTTGTTCAATCCAATCCCAGACACATTCAAAATGTTGATTATCCAGCTGCTCAGGAAATAACTTAAATCCAACGGCTCGCGTTCTCTTCAGATACGATGAGAATATATAGCGATTCAAAAAATCAATCGGATACTCTTTTCGTGCTTTGTAGAGCACCTTAGACGCATTGTCGTAACCTTTGATATTAAATACAATTTGTCCTCGATTAAACAGTTCTCCGAAGCCTACAACCTGTGGATGTTGGCGTAACGAGCCAATAACGAGTGATGACCCCGAGCGGGGTTGGCCAATCAGGATAAACTTTGTATAGTCTCGATTGGGGCCAGCCAGGGTATTTGGTTGCTTGTCAAATAGTTTTGGACTGACCCGTAATGGGATATAGAGTGATTTTAGAAGCTTTTTTACCTTACTAACATAGCTGAGCATTTAGATTATTCCTTCTGTCATCGAACCAGACACTCAGTGTTGCCGTTGCTGATCTAGAAGATCAGCAACGCCCAGTGTCAGAGCTGACACATAGGAATCACAATTCCAAATCTTATCGCTCTTCAATAAATTTTGGGAAATGAAAAAGAATAATAGAGCCATTTGAGCGCAGTCGACGATAGCACCACGCGCTGCGAAACCCAATGCTTATAATTCGCTTAATCAGGAGAAAAAACAGCGATCTTATTGTTAGGGACTAGTGGGTAAATAAAAAGACGGAGTAGATTATGTAGTATGAAGTCATCACCTTAGAAAGGAGAGGTGGCATAGGCGGAGGGGGGGTGGGCGATAGCGCTAAGTATCGATAACCCTCTGTCAGTCCCCCTGCATAAGGAGAACAGTAGTCTTCAGGGCTGTTTTTCTACAGTAATTTATTTTCATGCAAACGCCCTCCTACAATGCCTGAATCTGATAATCCATGGGCACATTCGCCATATGTATAGGCGTTATCAAGGTTGTCTTTCATTTCTCCATCCATCTAGACAGACCCTAAGCAACCATCACTTCTGGTAAAGCAGCGAGTGCTGTATCATTGAGCGGCTCACCACCGTATAAGCTGAATGACCGGGCCACCGCACCTGTAAATCCAGCATTATAATCGAGGGCAACTTCATTGGTGATATAGTTTGTCCGCTCATCACTGTAGCTATAATCGTTGGGTGAACTGGGTCCGCCAACTAATGCGCCATATAAAATATGTTCGTTAGGCGCGCTGCTATTGATGTCCGTTGTTCCTGAAGCACCTCGGTGGTGAGGGTTCAGGGCAAAATCATCACCAAAGCCAACTTGATAGCTAAATTTGTTGGGGTTATCACCTAAAATGTAGTCAACCTGGCCTTGCGCAAAATTGCTGTAACGGTTGTCATAGTCATTGACGGTGTCACTATAAATTCCGGCTAAAAACGCTGTGTTGGCACTATACCGTAGCGACCCCCACTGATCGAGCCAGGCAAGCCCCCCATCTGTATAGGTAATTCCATTTCCATCCCGATTACTCCAGTGGTCAAGCCAAGCCTCGGCATCATTACGATATTGGCTATTTCCAGTCTCCTGGGCGAGTAAAATAGCTGTTCCATGAGACTTATTATCCCAACTTTGGGTCCATCCTTTAGTCACTCCTGTGTAAGCGGCTTTCGCTTTAGACAAATATCCCGATTCGCCAGCCTTAGTTAACCAGGCAGCACCCCAGGCAAGTTCGTCTTCATAGCCACTCCAGGAATTGTAATAGTTGGCCGCATCCGTAATTGAGTCAGAATATTTGCCACGGTAGGTATCCGCGAAGTCATAAAGTTGTTTGGCATTGGTCAGTAACTTATTTGCATAGTTAGCATCAGTTGACTTGAAGACAATCGATGCGGCAGCTAAGGCAGCGGCTGTTTCCCCAGCCAAATCCGATCCAGGATTGTTGCTATCAATTTTGTAAGCTGGACGCTCCATCGTCATGGATTCTGCTGATCCCCAGTAGGCATGGTCAGTGCCGCCATTCCCAACCTGCCCCCATAGAGCTGTTGTTCCATTACTGTTGGTTTCATGTGCTTTTAGAAAAAAGTCAGTTCCCCATTTAATGGCAGCAAGAACTTCATCAAGTTGACCACTTTCCTCATAAGCCTCACGATATTCCATTACTCCCCAGCTTAAGAGCGTTATGGACGATGCCATGGGCAATCCAAATTTTACATGGTCACCTGCGTCATAATAGCCACCTGACAGGTCCACACCAACGTCTGCACCATCATTTACAGCCGAATCACCTCGCCAGGCAATACGATTCTCTTCTGGCAAGTTGCCGGAGCGTTGAGCCTCAATAAATAACAGAGATTTTTGTAAGGATTCACCATAGTTATAATCTCCGCCATTATCAGGTGATGAAAAATTGGGAGGACTAGGTGGCGTTGGAGTTACCTCAGGTATATCTGGTTCAGAAGGTACATTTGGCTCAGACTCCGGTGGAGTCGCATTTCCATTACCCTCCCCATCAGAAACTGCATTATCATTCAAAACAAAGTTTGAGGGCTCTTCTGGCGAACCGTTAGCATTAAAGCCAATTTTTATTGGCTCACCTGTCGCCATTTTCGTGTTGTAGTCCACATTCTCTATTGTGTAGAGATAGCAATTATAGCTAAAAATCTTTAAACCACAAATATTAGTAATATCAAAATCTGCTTCAAACTCAAGTTGCCAGCCATCAATTGCAGTTGATTTTAAATTTGTTATCTCAAGTCCACCTGTAAACCCACTTCCCCAATTGTTTGCAACGGAGAAGTCAATGTCTGCGGGAGCAGAATTTGTAGGAGGTGTGGTGAGTTGAGAACTGGGTGCTGGTTCTGAGATAGGCTCTGGAACAGGGGTGAGTTGAGGCTTAGGTATTGTCGGTGTTGAGTCTAGAACAGGTTCGGGAGTTGGTGTCGGAGCAGGGTCTAATGAAATACTTGAATTATTGAGCTGAACGTTGCTAAGGCTTAGATCAACATCACTGCTAGCGTTTGCACTAAATTCAATGCTAATGCTGTTGTTTGCGGCTACCTGTTTATTCCAATCTAATGCGCGAACGACATACTTTGAACCGTTATGACTAACAATTTCTGCATTCCAAAAATTAGAGATCTCAAAATTGCTTTCAAACTCCAATGTCCAATCATCTAGGGGCACATTACTTTCGTTACCAATCGTGATCGAACCATTGAAACCGCTATTCCAGCGATCATTCTCCAGGAACTCAACAGAATACATAATTACGAGGGGTTAGGTGTTGCTAAGACAGAACAAAGCTAAAGACTCATTGGGTATACCAAGAGAACACACAAATGCAGAGTACTCGTCAAACTACTACCAATGCCATAGGCACAAGGGCCTAAAGCAAATTTCAAAACGACACTATCATGCTGGCCATCTTGTCTCTAAGATACCGAGCAGGATAATGCACTAAGCCAAAACGCATGTGGCTCATGTTGTATGCAAACAATAATTAAATGACCAACAAATTGATATACAGGCACACATAGAAC